>CADAMY010000031.1 GCA_902789095.1 Oscillospiraceae bacterium
TTGATAAGGAAGGCCGGTCGAGCCGCCCTCCCTGAAACATATTTTTCGCCCTGTTTTATACCTTCATCTGGACTTTACACAAAATTCGGGACGCTACCCTTGTGCCGGCGTTTTTTTATGTTAAAAACCCGTTTGATCAAAATAATTGACCGAACGGGTTTAACTGTTTTTATTCTGCAGCATCATTTCCGGCGCACATTCCGCTTGAAAATGCCCATTGAAGATTAAAACCTCCGCACGGAGCGTCAACATCAAGAATCTCACCTGCACAGTATAAGCCTTCTGTGATTTTTGACTGCATCGTTTCAGGATCAAATTCATTAACGTCTGCTCCGCCGCAGGTGATCTGAGCGTTTTCAAATCCTTTAGAACCGGTGACATATATTCTGAAATTTTTCATTAAATGCGAAAGTCTTCTGATTGTGTTTTCATCAATCACTGCCGCTTTTGCATTGTTTTTGATATAAAGACATTTAATCAATCCCTGTCCTATCTTTTTGGGCACGAATCCTGAAAGAATGTTTTCGCATTTTAAATCCGGATTATTTTGAATTACAGCAGATATTTTTTCAGCTAAATCATCTTCACTAAAAGAAGTTGCTAAGTCAATTACAACACTGCATTTTTCACTATTCAGATATCGGCAAAGCAGTCTTTGCGCGTCCATAGAAGCAATGCCTGACAGTCCGTAGTCTGTAAAAAGCACTTCGCCTTCTATTTGCTGTATTTCTTCGTCATTAACATAAACACTGACTTTACCCTTGATCCTCAACCCTTTGAAAGATTTAATTATTTTATTGTCGCTTGTAAGCTGAACAAGCGCAGGCAAAGGTTTGATAATACTATGACCTGTATGTTTTAAAAGTTCAAATCCGCTGCCGTCTGAGCCCTGAGAAGGCGAAGCGGAACCGCCGCAGGTTATAATCACTTTTTTAGCTCTGTATCTGCCGTTGATAATAAAGTAATCGTCTTTTTTTGATATATCGCTGACCTTTTCGTCAGTAAAGATTGTAATTCCTAGCTTTATACATTCAAATCTCATCACATCAAGAACGCTTGCAGCAGTATTGCTCAGCGGATAAATCCGGCCTTCATCGTCAGTATAAGTATATAATCCGAGAGAGTTAAAAAAAGAAACGATCTCTTTGTGACCATAATTTCTTATTGCGTATGATACAAAATCGCTGTTTCTGTAAATACTCTCATTTGTATTTATATTTGAAAGATTGCATCTTCCGTTTCCGGTCGCAAGTATTTTTTTGCCGATTCTCGGCATGGAATCGATCATAGCAATATTCAGTTCATCGTTTTTTCTTTTAGCGGTGATTGCGGCTGTGATTCCTGCCGCTCCGGCGCCGATTATCATTATATCAAACATTATATTACCTCAAGATTTTAATTTAAAAATATAATATCATAAAAACATTGTAATTAACAGTGCTGATTCGTTATTTTTTTGCATAAATATATATAAAATTTCACATGAAAGGACAATTAAATGGTTGTTTATCTTTTGGCTGTTTGCGCAATTATATTCGTTATTGCCGTACTTATCAGTATGAAAAAAAGCGGACATTTTTTTAAATGTTTATTTTTTTCAGCGCTTCAGGGGACAGCTTCTTTGCTTGCGGTAAGTGCGTCGGATATTTTTACCGGAGTCAGTGTTCATATTAACTGGCTGAGCCTGTTATCAGGCATTATATTCGGTATTCCGGGAATTATTTTTCATATATTAGCTTCTGTTATTATAAAATAAAAGCCTCCCTTGCGGAAGGCTGAATATCTGATTTTACTCAAGCTGCTGATTTTCTTTAGCGTCATATAAAGCTCTGAAAGTATAGAAATCTTCGGGAGTTGTGATTTTGATGTTGTTCCTCTCTCCCGGTACAGTTACAAGCTTTTTGTTGAAATGCTTCATAAGGGTGCAGGAATCAGTCATATTTGTGAGACCTTCAGCTATAGCTGCTTCCTGAGCTTCAAGTATTTCTTTAAGATAGAAGCTCTGCGGAGCTCTGCCGAGCATAGCATGGGAGCGGTCAACGATTTCTTTAACGTTGTTATCGTCGTCAACGAGAATAACTGTTTCCTGAGCCGGAACGCTGGTAATAGCGCTGCCGAATTGTTTAACAGATTCGATATTTGCGGTAATTGTTTCGCCGCTTATAAGAGGACGAACGCCATCGTGAATAAGAACGATATTGTCTTTAATTCCGTAAACTTCAGCAGCAGTTTTCAGTCCGTTATAAATAGAGAGCTGACCTGTTTCACCGCCTGGAACGATCTTGCCTATTTTATCAAGACGGTAGCGGTATTTCATTTCCTGCATATAATCGATCCAGTCAGCTACGCATACAACAATAATACCGTCTATATCAGGATGATTCTGAAAAATCTCAACTGTATGGATAATAATCGGTTTGCCGTGAACCATAAGAAACTGCTTCGGTTTGCCCGTAGTTTTCATTCTTGTACCGACACCGCCGGCAAAAATAACAGCAATATTCATAATTTTCCTCCTACTGATTATTGTAGTTATTATATCATAGTACACAATATATGTCAAGGCAAGTGTATTTTAAATAATAATTGACAATTTACATATAATTATTTATAATTAATATACTAAGTAATTAAAATGAGGGATAACAATGAAAATGACGTTTAAAAAGTCATTACCCGTTTTTTTATTAATATTATCGTTTTTATTTGTGTTTACTGCCGGGATAGTTTCCACTGCGTTAACAGCAGATGCGCCTGAATTTGAATTATCTGCTGAAAAATGTGAAAATAATATTCTTATTCTTACTGTAAATCTTGTTTCAGGCGGTTTTAATGCCATAGATGCGCAGTTTGAGTGTTCTGATAATGTTGATTGTATATCATTAAAGCAGGGGAATACATGGAAAAGTTTTAAAGCTGAGAATAATGAAAGCGGTTATACAGTTGCTTTTACAAACAATGCGGAATCAGGTCAGATCAGCGCGGCTACAGTTAATTGTTTTGATGTAAACGGTGATTTTGTTGTTGCCGAATTTGAAGTCGATTATTCAAAGGAATTTTCAATTGCTTTTAAAACTACTTCATGCTTTATTAAAGACGGAGATTATGAGTCAGATGTGACTTCTTTAATTAAAGAAGTATCATATAATTACATCCCTGAGGTAATTGATCCTTTTGAAAATACCGTTATGGATGTCAACTGGTCGCTTTCAGGTAATATTCTTAGTGCTGATGTATCAGTTTCATCAGGCGGATTCAATGCACTCGATGGTACTTTCATTGTTTCAGGAGGAGCTGAGTGCACAGATATTTCAAAAGGAGCGGATTGGAATTCTTTTAGTGAAAATGAAGATGAAAACGGCGGCACCGCTGCTTTTATCGGTAAAATTTCAACAGGCAAATTCAGTTTTGTTTCTTTAAATGTTTTTAGTACCGGCGATATTTTACACGCTGCTTTTGAAGTTGATGATAGTAAAGACTATTCTGTATATTTTACAGTTCAGTCATGCAATACGATCTATAATTATGAGTCGGTTTCTGTAACTCCTGAAATCAATAATAACAGCTATTCGCACATAGTAAATAAAAATAAGTGCGGTAATGACTTGCTTTATGATTTTGATGAAAATACGGGGATTCTGACTATTTCCGGCAGCGGACCTATGTATAATTATTATATCGACGCCAGTCCATTCGGCAATAATGCAACTATTAAAGAAATTAAATTTGATGGTGAAATAACAAGTGTCGGCGACTGCTCATTCATTAACTGTACAGGTTTGCAGAATGTTGAATTGCCTGATAGTGTTGAATATGTCGGCGACAGCGCTTTTAACGGCTGTTCATCTCTGAGGGAAGTAAATCTCGGAAATAATCCTGATTTAATAATCGGTTACAACGCATTTGACGGATGCAGCAGCGTTGAAAAATATATAGTCGGAGCAAACTGTTCAGAATATGCAACTGATGGAGCAGGAGTTCTTTATAATAAAGAAAAAACAGGCCTGATCAAATATCCCGGCGGATGTACTAATGAAAAATATAATATTGATGATTCGGTAGTATATATTAACGAAAATGCTTTTGAAAACAGTATTAATCTTAAAGATATTACATTGCCTGCAACGGTAATGAATATAGGTGATTATGCCTTCAGCGGCTGTTCTTCGCTTAATAATGTATATTATAGCGGGACTGAAAAAGAATGGAATGAAATATATATCGGCATTGAAAACGAAGCGTTAACTAACGCTGATATTCATTTTGCTTCAGAACCTGATGAAAACAAACTGACAATTAAAGCACTGCCTATTAAAACCGTGTATCACGTTGGTGAAATTTTTGACGGTAACGGAATGGTTATAGGTTTACTGCATTCAGACGGTACTGATGAAATTGTAAATGAATTTGAGACAGAATATGATTTTTCCGTTCCCGGTGAAAAACAAGTGACAGTAAGATATCTTGATTACAGTATTCACATTCCGGTAACGGTTTGTGAACATATCCTGACTCATGTTGCTGTTCCGCCAACCTGCGCAGGAAACGGAACCGGCTGTGAATTTGATTTATGTACATACTGCGGAGAAAAACTGAATTTTGTAATATTGCAGTCTTCAGAACATAAGCTTGTGCATATTAAAATTGATCCGACTTGTACCGAAGACGGTCAGGAATATGACTGCTGTACCGTGTGCGGTGAAAAATTTAATGTAACTGTGATAAAAGCCAAAGGTCATATTATTTCAGATCATATCAATATTCCACGATCGTGTACCGAAGACGGCGAAAGCTACGACTTATGCTCTGTTTGCGGCGAAAAACTTAATTATTATTTCCAGAAAGCGCTCGGACATCAGTTTACATCTTTTAAATTACCTGCCACAGATACAGCAAACGGCATATCTTTTGATTATTGTACGATTTGCGGAGCTCAAGAAAACGTTTTGATTATACCTGCTCACGAGTGGGGAGAATGGAAAATCGTTTATTATCCTACTCCTAAAAGCAGCGGTTTAGCAGAGAAGTATTGTAAAACCTGCGATGAAGTTAAAACTTTTGAACTTGAAAACATATTTAAATCCTGTGAAATTGACAATAATATCATTTTCGGTTTAAGCCGTGGAATGACTCCGATAGATTTTACTGAGAAATTTATTTCTGATGCTGAAAAAGCCGTTAAGTTTTCTGTAAGCGATAATGATAAACTCGGAACAGGATCAACGGTAACAGTAAGCTACGGCGAAGATATTGACGCAGAATATACCGTGCTTGTTTTCGGTGATGTGAATGGCGACGGATTATATGACGCTCGTGATTCTGTTATAGTCAACTGCCTTTTAAACGGTCTTCTGACAAAAGAACAGGTTGGTGAAACGGTTTATAATGCAGCCGACTGCGATCACGACGGAATAATAACTGAGAATGATGTTTATTTAATTGAACAAGCCGGACTGTTTGTTAAAAATATCTCTCAAACATCTGAATAACTGTAAATGTTTAACCCCGGGTGCTCAGGCATCCGGGGTTGTTTCATCTTTTGCATCGTTTTGACGACTGTTTTATTTCTTCATCAAAAACATTTTCTTCAATTTTGTATTCCGGTTGTTCTTTAATAAAAAAGTCGGTTTCGTTTGCTACGAGATAAACCTTTGAATGAAGTACTTTAAAGTCAACGTCTTTATGTTTTCCGCCGTATTCGCCGTCAAGCGTCCATGGGAGAAATTCTTTTCCTCTGATTTTAAGTTCAGAAACAGAAAGTCTTATCATTCTGTCGTTATCGTAATTCTGCATTCTTATTTTGTGAAGCAAACGTAAAGCGTCAATAAATCCATTAACTTCCTTGACGAGCAGAACGTCGTAAAGACCGTCGTTTAGCTTTATTTTTTGTTTGTCAAGTTTAAAAATACCTGCAAACTCATTGGTGTTGAGTATTACGCCGAAATAAAAATCGTCTTCTATTTTTTTGCCGTCATACTCAATTTCCATGTGATGCGGCTTAATTTTTTTGATTTGGTCAGGGAGTTTAAGAAAGAATCCATTTAGAAGATACGCAAAGTGTCCGAGTTTGTTTTTCATTTTCTGTGAAGTTGAAAATGAAATATCAGTACCAACGCCGAAACCGGCAATGTAAGTAAAATGATAATCGTTGAGCTTGCCTACGTCGTAACTGACGATTCTGTTATTAAGATAAAGCTCGATCTGTTCGTTGATATCATCCGAAACTCCGATAGTGTGAGCAAGGTCGTTTGTAGAGCCCATAGGATAATACATTATGGGTGTTTGAGTATTTACTGCAATTACACCGTTGACCGTTTCATTGAACGTTCCGTCGCCGCCGCAGCATACGATAAGATCTTTGTCTTTATAATTTTTTTTGACGATCTCAGTAGCGTCGCCAACGCAGGTAGTGGTTTTTTCGGTTATATTAAAATTGTAATTTCTGAAAGCTCGGATAATATATTCAAGAGTTTGCCTTGAACGGTTTCTTCCTGCTTTCGGGTTGAAAATAATAAGTACGTTTTTCATTTTATCACTTTGTTAAAATCAGTTATTGGCAAGAAGCTGAATCAATATAAATGCTGTAGGAACGGAAAAAATAATACTATCTATTCTGTCAAGCATACCGCCGTGACCGGGAATGAGATTGCCGAAGTCCTTGATTCCGGCAGAGCGCTTGATGAATGAAGCAGAAAGGTCTCCGATCTGGGAAGTAATGGTACATACTCCTACTGTAAGAACATATTTCCAAAGTTCTACAGGCATATACTGCCTGAACAGATACCATGCAGCAAACGCAAGTCCAATTGTTACTACCATACCGGATATTGAACCCTCAATAGTTTTATTAGGACTGACAGAGGGAGCAAGTTTATGCTTTCCGAATGCCTTGCCGCCGAAAAAAGCAAATGTATCACATGAAACTGCGCTCAAAAATCCTGTTACGAATATGCATGTCCACAGCGGAGCCGGCAGACAGCAGACGTAAACAATTGAAAGAATCGGCAAAACAGGGTAAAGGCACATACATAAAGTTATCAGCGCGTCTTTTGAATTATGTTTTTCTGATTTCATACATATAACAAAATCAGCAACATAAATAACAACCATCAGCACCGCAAGCCACAGCATTGAAAGTTTAAAGTAAATAACCGCGCTTGTGCACAATGAAAACAAACAAGGCAAATATATTATCGGATTAAAATCAAGCTTTTTAAGCGCATTAGTCATTTCGTGAATACATATAAAACTTACCGCAGTCACATATATTACAGCCGTTTCTTTACAAAGGACAAAGCATGCAGCAGTAAGGGCGAGAAGAAACAGCGCAGATAATACTCTTTTAACCATATTGAACATCCTTAATCAGTCATTCTTTTTTGTAATAACCGACAATACCTTTCTTTTAATAGTATTTATATTCATATCGTTTTTACCTGATACGCTGTTGTATTTAACGATAGAATAATCATCGCAGTTTCCTATATCTTTTGCAGAAAATGAATCAATTTTTTTGATAATTTTTTCAAACGTCTTTGTTTGTTCATACATCAGATCAATGTTGAATTTTTCCATTTCATGACTTTCGCTTTCAACACAAAGATAATCAGGAGCTGTCACTATTGAAATTTCAGGAATTCCGACGTTGAATAACGGCTGACCTTCACCGAAATGAAGAAGATTATGACCTCTGAGCGTCATAGTCCTAACAAGATTGCGTTCACGGACTGTATCCATATAAATATCATTCATCTGAATATTTCCTGTGTATACAAGCTCAGTCTGAATTTCTCCTGTTGCTTTATATTCGCCGTCAATATCTGCCCATTCCATACATCCGAGATGTTCAACCGAAACGCCTGCAACAGCCTTGAGGTGACCGGATTTACCGTCCCAAAGATCTCGGTGCATAGCCAGCCATTTTGATGTTGCCTGTATTCCGCCGCCTGTAATATCCCTGAACATCGGCAAACGGAAGTGTCCTGTTACAAAAACAAATATATGAGTTCTTTCCGGTTGAGTGTCTTTCATTGTTTTGATAAGCTGAAGCAGAGCGATCGGTCCGTTTTCTTCAACGCAGTTAGTTCCGTCCGTATGCGTGTTGATGATTACCGATTCTTTTTCATTTTTACCGGGAATCATGCAGTAGAAA
Organism: Oscillospiraceae bacterium; assembly: GCA_902789095.1. Classification (GTDB taxonomy): domain Bacteria; phylum Bacillota; class Clostridia; order Oscillospirales; family Acutalibacteraceae; genus CAG-488. The sequence goes on from CADAMY010000031.1 coordinate 8,153, forward strand.
GACTCAGTATAAGCGTGACGCTGCGTGTCGGCGGTAAGAGTGATTGTCGCGGTTCTGTGTGCTTGAGCAGCTTCTTTAATTCTTTCGCCCTCTTTTTCACCGACCCAAAGAGCGGGTATTCCCTGATATTCAAGAATAAACGGAAGATACTGACCCTTAACACATTCGTCGCTTATTCCTTTCCAGATAAAAATCACTGCTCTTGCGCCTTTTAACTTAGCGATTCTAGCGTAAGTAAATTTAACAAATGTTGTAGCGACAGGACCTGTATAATTTGTCGGAAGCGTTACGTCGTCAGGATATGATGATCTTTTATCAAACGCCAGTTCGCTAGGCAGTTCGGTAATCTGAGTAACTTCAACAACTGCTATTTTATCTTTGACTCCGGCTATTTTATCGCCGCCGGAATAAACAAGTTCGCTCGTAATGCCGGAGTCTTTTGTTTCGCCCGAGTAGGGGAATACGCTTGAAATTTCAATATCTTCCGGTCCGTTGTAACCATATACTTTAAGCGACGCTTCTTTTTTCTCCCATTTTTTAAAGAAAAACGGATCGATGTAAATTTCAAGTCCCATTTCTCTGATTTCATTTTTAAGGTAATTGATAAAATCAAGCTGACCTTTACTGCCCGTGATTCTCGAGCCGAAAGAGTTCATGGTTTTGATGCCTTTGAGCATTTCGGATTTGGAAATTCGTTTACTCATTAAGTTTAATTCTCCTTTTTGAAAAGTTTAATTATTCTGTCATACCAATGATCTTCAACTTCTGTTTTATCATTGACTGCTTCTTTTTCTTTTTCAATTGCGGGTGTGTTATATATAAACACCACGTTTGTTTCAATAGTATCTGTTGAAGCGGTAAATACACCGTATTCCTGACCGAACTTTATCCATTCTTTTGCGTTTGCGGAAATATCATCAGCAGTACCGATAATTGAAGAAAGTTTCTTTTTAAGTTCAGCGGTATCTATGTCTGATGAACGCATGATTTCAATAAGTTCTTTTACGTTTTCATCAGAAGCAAGCGAGATAAGCTTGTCGATCAGATCCTTATTTTTGTCAAACGTGTTTATAAGTTTTTTGATTCCGTTAACTGTTTGAGGAAGATTTTCAAGGCATTTCTGCACTTCCGGGTCTGATAAATCCTTCTGCATATCTCCCAAAAGAGGTTTCAGGCTTTCAAAATTCTGCATCAGCTCCGGCATTTTTTCAAAAACCTTCATAACAGCGGGATCGCTGAGTGTATCAAGCGCATTTATAAAATCGTTGTTGCCCATTAGCTTCTGAACAGAAGAAAGACTGTCTGCAATTACAGGAAGCTGCTTGAAGAAATTTACCATAACAGAAGAATTGAGCAATTCAACAGCTTTTGAAATCGATTCGTTTTCAATTACAGGAGTCAGCTTTTCAAGCGTTCCGGTAATTTCAGGTAATGATGATGCGATTTTACTGATGTCAGATCCGCTTAATTTTGAAAGACCGTCGGTAAATTCTTTATCGCTCAATAGTTTTGCAAGAGACGTCAGTGCTTCTGTATTTTCGGCATTCAGATATTTTGTGCCAAGCTTCAGCAATGCTTCATTATCATTATAAAGCTTCATAGCGGAATTAATTGTATCTATTATCTCATTTGCAGAACCGCTGTTGCCTGTTACAAGATTTATTATACTACTTATGTCAATTTTTTCAAGTGCAGAAAATACTTTCTTTATTTTATTGAAGTTTTCTACAAGGTCGGAGACTGTCTTAGGAGCTATCAGGTCGATATTCAGCGAGCAGAAGGGGATAACTGCAAAGTAAAAATCTGACGTTTCAAAGCCTGTCGTATCTGCTGATATTGTATATTCGTCAGTAAGGTCTATTCCGATGAGATTAGTCATTTGTTCCTTAGTCATTCCGAGACTTTCACAAAGTCCCGGTGCTCCAGCAAAGCCCGCAACCTGCTTTGTTCCGTCGCCGAGTGAGAGACCGCCGGTAACTTTGATTGATGAAAACTTGCTTTCCTGTAAAATAGTACCGCCGGCGGCTATTACAGGCAGATATATTTTCTGATTTTTGCCGTTGATCTCTGTTTCTTTAAAGCATTCATTTTTAACTTTGATTTTTATATCAACGTGTCCGCTTTTTCCTGCTATATTATCGGCGCTGATTTCTTTTCCGTCAAGGAAATAGCTTATATCGAAGCTGACCGGTGCTTTTTTATCGGTAGTGCCGGTATAATATAAATCTGTTGTATCAAGATTCCAGACAATATCTTCACCTTTTATTTCAGGTGATTCTCCTGTTTTAACGTTCTTTATGTTTTTAAGATCACTTTTATCTGTTACTTTTACTTCGGGGGAGTCTGTATGAATCCAGTCTGTTACGGTGGTGTTTAATACCTTACCGCTGTTGTCTATACTGATGTAAACAGTTTCTGATTTGGCGGCATTTTTAGCTTCTTGGGTATAAACGGTTTGTGCTGCTTTAATTTCCTCGTTGGTTTCACTTTTATTTTCTTCTTTTTTTGAACATGAGCAAAGGCAGAAAATCATAACGGCACACAGCAGCAAAGAAACTGATTTTTTTAACGTTTTCATTTTATTTTACCTCCTTACAGGTATTCCATTTATAAGACGTTTTTGAAATGAATTTTTCAAGTACCATCAATATAGGCGGCAAACATACAATAATCATAACTGCGCTTATAAATGATCCTCTTGCAAGCAATGCGCAGATTTCTTTTATCATAGTTATGTCGCATATAAAATATACTCCTATTGTTGCGCTGAAAAATACAAGTGCGCTTTGGAAAATAGAAACGGACGATGAGCTTGCGGCGTCTTTAATTGCTGTGAGCTTATCCTTGCCGGAATTAAGTTCTTCCTTGAATCGGGTTGTCATAAGAATAGCATAGTCAACCGTTGCGCCGAGCTGAACACAGCTTATTACCGTTGGCGTTATAAACGAAATTGAATTTCCCATAATGTACGAAATACCTATATTTATCCATATTGACAGTTCAATCATCAGAACAAGAATAAATGGAATGGAAACAGATTTGAATACAATCGCTATTAAAATAAAGATTGCAGCTATTGAAAGAATACTCGTAACAAGAAAATCGTTATCGGCAACAGAAATTAAGTCTTTTGTCAATACGCCTTCGCCTGTAAGATAACTGCCCGGAGCGTATTTTTCCATGATTCCGTTAATAGAATCAATCTGATTATTCAGCTTATCCGTTCCTGTTTCGTAGCTTGAGTTTACCATCATCATCTGGTAGTCTCCCGATTCCGCCGTCTGCCTAATGCTGTATGGCAGTATAGATGCCGGAATCCCGGCGCCTACATATTCTCCGAGAGCTACAACGGTCTCGATTCCTTCAACATTTTTTATCTCTTCAATCATTGACGTTGTCTTGCCCGTAGGCGTATCTTTATCAACAATTATGAAATAAGAATTTGACATATTGAATTCGTCTTTCATCTTGTCAAGTGAGGTTACGGAGTCAAGATCATGCGGCAGACCGCTTACAACGTTATAATATTTTTCAACGTCAGTCTGAGCGAGATAAAATGGAATTATAAGAATAAGCACTAAAGCCAGAAAGCTTTTTTTATGTTTTAAAGTGAATTTTATGATTCCATTAAATTTCGGTACAACCCGTTTATGGTTAAATCTGTAAATCGGTTTGTAAAGTATCAATACAAGCGCAGGCAGTACGGTAACAACCGTTATAATTCCGAATACGACGCCTTTTGCCATAACAATACCAATATCGAATCCGAGAGAAAGCTTCATAAAGCACATTGCAAGGAAACCGAATATCGTAGTAAGCGAACTTCCCATAAGAGCAGAAAACGTGCTTGTTACAGCCGCTGCCATAGCTTCCTGTCGGTTATCCCGATGATGCATCTCTTCTTCAAATCTGTCGATTAGAAAAACTGAATAATCCATCGTTACGCCGAGCTGTAAGATTGCGGCTATACTCTGCGTTATAAAAGATATTTTGCCGAACATAAAGTTTGTACCCATATTATAGATAACAGCAAAGCCGAGTGCTGTAAGCAATACTAACGGAAGCACCCATGAGCTTGATGTGAACGAAAGCACAATAAGAGCAAGCGCTATTGCAAACGCAATATAAATCGGAGCCTGTGAATCTGCAAGTTCTTTTGTGTCAGTCAATATTGCGGACATTCCGCTGATAAAGCAATTTTTGTCAGCAATATTTCTAATATCGTGTATTGCCTGCGAAGCCTCGTCTGATGAGCTTGAACAGCTCAGGTTTATAAGCAGCAGGGTAGCGTTTCCGTCCTGCGAGTAAAAAATCTTTCTTACAGCAGAGGGGAGAGAAGACTGAGGCACCGTAATATCAAGTATATCGTCTGACCACATTACTTTTGTAACGTATTCAACTTGCGATATTTCTTCTTTAAGTTTAACTACGTCCTCAGGCTTGAAATTTTCTACTACAAGCATAACGCTTGACGCATTATGAAACGTTTCGTCAAGTATTTTTTCTCCTTCAACAGAATTGATTTCTTCAGGAAGGTAAGAAAGTATATCGTAGTTAACACCGGTAAGAGCGTAGCCGATTATTGAGGGTATGAGCAGTATAAGCGCAGCCAAAACTATTGTTTTCGGATGTTTTGTAATAAAAATTGAAAATTTATTAGGTTTAGTCAATTCTGATCCCTCTTTTCTTCAAAATTGTATTCTGTAACGTCAATATATTTTTCCTGTTCTTTGTTTTTCTTTTTAACGACAACCGTATATAGAGAAACAAATACTTTTTCAGCTCCGAAAAACATTGTTGTTATTCCGATAATTGCCATCATCACAGCAGCGCTTGAAAAAGGATTGAAAATTATTGTTATTCCCAGTACAGAAGTGAGAATTGATAAAATCAATGATACCCACCAGTAGTCAAGACCGAATTTTTTTGAATCCATTGAGGTCTGAAACGTAAACAGGCTGTTTATCAGAATCACAAGACCTATTATGATAGGCAGTACGGATGCCAGCCATTTAGGATAAATAATCAGTACCGATCCGAGAATAATACTGAATATACCGAGAGCCAGACCAAACTGAAAAGCAAGCGAGTATAAATCATTTGAAAAGTACCCGATTATTTTTACTATTCCGCTTAATATGATCAGTGCGCCAATTGTTCTGCTTATTGCAATGATTGAAAAAGACGGAAAAATCGTTAAAAATAATCCGCATAAAATAAGTATTATGCCGCTGATTATTGATCCTGTTTTGGCATAACGGACCATTTTCATATATATTCAGCTCCCTTATAAATAATATTACGATAATAATATATTGCACAATGGCTTTAATTTAAACGGACAAAAAAACCGTTTTGTGAAAAAACTACACAAAACGGTTTAAATGTAACCTATTTTAATTTATACTGCGGTTCTGAATTGCATTGACGGCGTCGTCAAATATTGTTGATATGAGCTTTATCATATATTCAATGTTATCCGGCATACCGTCTTTTATCAAGCGGAGAATACTTCCTGTAAACGCATTTGCACAAACTTTTGATATTATATCAATATCATCTGAACTGTAAGTAGAATTGTCAAGTTTTTTAAGAATGATAGCTTTAATAACAGGCATCGAGCTTTCATAAAGATAATCTTCAAGTTTATCCCTGCTTACCGAATTATAGATATGATAAACAGCTCTTTTATTGTCTGTAATAAATCCTATCAGTTTAATAAGTTCTGTTTCAAAAGTCTGAACGTTATCAATACTTTTTATTGATTCCTCAGTCAGATCAGCCATGTATTTTTCAAGAATATCATAAATATCCTCAAAATAATAGTAGAAAGTCTTTCTGCTTACTCCGCAGTCTGAAACAATATCTTTAATGGTAATTTTATCAAATTTTTTCTCATTGAGTAGCCGCAGGAATGACTCCATAATCGCCGCTTTTGTAAAATTTGCCATTTTGATTCTCCTTGCTGACGAATGGAATTTTTATTTTGTTTTTTTATCGTCTTCTTTGAGTATTCCGTAATATCTGCCCATCCAGTAAGGAAGAAGATATACAGTACCTTCCTGACACAGATCGTAAGATTTAAGGTCAGCCGAAAAACTGTTTCCGTCCGGTCTGTGAATGTTTCTTTCATCAAAGGGGAGAGGTCTTACTAGCTGAGGCTGCTCAAACCATTCTTCCTGCTCGGTATCATACTCAAGATCTTTACGCTTTGAGTTTTCCATATCATAGAATGAAAGGTCATAAGGCATCTCTCTGAGTGATTGAACGCCTTCAACAAGATCTTCGTCTCTGCCTGTGCATATAGCGTGAATAAAGCAGAAAAGCGGCTGCTTTTCGATTCTTTCATACTGCCAGTGATCTTCCATTCCGCATAGATAAAGAGAACGAAGCGCTTCATTTTCTTCAAGCCTTAACAGCGTAAAAGTAATAAGGAACGCAAGGTTATCGTCAATATGGCATATATGAGCGTCTCTGATTTTGTGCTGCATTGCATTGAGCGGATAATGATATTTTGAAACGAATTTTTCGTACATTTCCTTATATTTTTCATCACCTGAAACGTGATAGCATACTTTGAAGAATGCGAGAAGTTCAAGGGAGTTAATGCCTTTTTCAAAGAACCATCTGTCATCATGATTGAGCATTTCGGGATCCCATGCAGCCCATGTAGTCGGAAGTCCGTCACGGTCAACGAGTCTGTAATTGTTGCGAAGGATATGTTCCATTATATTGCATAATGCAGCCCTGATTTCAGCTTTTTCTTCTTCGTTTGCGCAAAGATCGTAGAACGTTGACATACCGAAGAAGTGACCTGTCATTTCGTCGCTTGACGTTTCACCTTTCCATTCGCATGTTCCGTCTTCGCTTAAAGCCCATTCTTTGTTGCCATCGCCGAAGCCTTCTTCACCGGGGTAACGTACTGCTCTGGCAGTAAAGCCCGGTATTCCGGTAACTTTTGTCAGGAAAAGCATAGCCTGAATGCCTCTTCTTGCTTTTTCAAGAGCTTCTTTGCTGCCAGTTGCGGCATAGCGGAAGCTTTCAGCAGCAACATAGCAAGCGGTCCAAAGACCGTCATTATCGGAAATTTCGATATGTCCTGTTGAAATATCGTTGTTATCAACTCTGCGGACAGCCGTGAAATTATAGCGAATATGGTATTTTTCAATAAGATCGTCATAATACTGAGCTTTATGAGCAAGAGTTGTTTCAAATGACGTTATTCTTGAAATACCTTTATCGGTAGCTGCAAACCATACTTTGCCGTCGTCTGTTACGGCTATGTCGTTTACTTTGTTGTCAAGCACCCATCTTTCAGCGGAAAAATACTTGAGAGCGCCTTTTTTCTGATAGATTATACCAACGTCACTTGCAAAATATCTGCCGCCTGATTTGTCTGTTACGATTT
>CADAMY010000032.1 GCA_902789095.1 Oscillospiraceae bacterium
CGTGATTTCATAGCTATCGCAAAGCCTCTCCATACAAGAAGAGCAAAAAGAATGATTATAAAAACGCAGCCCACAAATCCGAGTTCCTCGCCGACTATCGCAAAAATAAAATCGTTCTGAGGTTCGGGAAGATACAGGTATTTCTGCTTTGAATTGCCAAGACCAAGACCGAAAAATCCTCCTGAACCGAGAGCAAACAAAGACTGATTTACCTGCCAGCGCTCGTTTGTATTTGTATAATCTTTATCAAGCCAGAAATTGATTCGCTCCGCCATATAGCCTTTAAGGACCTTATCGGGAGCCGTGATAAGAATTATTACAGCAATCACCACAAGTACAGTGCCTGCCGCATATATTCGCCAGTCCAGTCCGCCCAAAAACGTTATGACTACGCCTATGGCGAGCATGAGTATTGCGCCTGAAAGGTGATCTTCCATATATACAAGCAAAGCAAATACGGCGATAATGCCGAAATACGCAATACTCATAATACGGCTTTTTTCTATCCATAACCTATGCCGCTCAAACGACCACGCAAGGAAAATTATGAGACCGAACTTGGCTATTTCAGACGGCTGAAGCCTGAATGCAGTACCCGGAATCGCAATCCAGCGCTTGAACTGTTCTTTTCCCTCAAGCTCAGCAGGATTTATAAGAACATATATTAACAGTAAAAAGGATATTATAAAAATTACCGGTGCAAATTTGCGGTAAACGTTATAGTTGATTTTTGAAAGAATAAGCATTGCCGCTAACCCGCCGGCGGCAAAAATTCCTTGTCTTATTATATAAAAGAACGGATTTCCGCCCGTCATTTTGCTGTATTTTGCAGTGACGTAGCTTGCCGAAAACATCATTATCAATCCGATAGTAAGCAGAAGACATACAAGAATAAGAAAAACGGTATCAAGTCCGCCTTTTGCCAGTATTCCTTTATCCTCAATATCTTTCGGCTTCGGTTTGATAACAGGTGTATTCTTAAGCTCGTCAATAAACGAAAGATGTAAATTCATCATTTTTCCCCCTTATCCTAACTTAATCATAATTATTCCTGCAGTGCAGAAAACAACTGTCAATAAAATATATATAAGATTTACGTTTTTTTCATCAAGACCCGAAGAAATCATTCTTCCGTACAGGGATTTGCCCCTGAATAAAAGGGCATGTATACCTTCAATTATATAAACAGCATAGAAAAGGAACATCATCAGCGAGCAGTCAAGAATATAAACACATCCCAAAAGCAGCGCTGACGAAAACATCATACCCGCTCTGCCCGGTACTGCCGCAGGGAACTTTTTCTTAAATATGCAGAATGCTGATAATCCTCCTGCCGCCGCAGACGAAAGTATCATACAGCCGCTGCTCTTTTTTATATAGCCCATTATACAAACAGAAACAAAACAGATTATTCCGATATAAACAAGCAATTTATCTTTATTTTCATTAAGTCTGTAAGTATTTATACTGCCGAAAATAACTGCTATACCGCTTATCCAGAACAAAATGCTGCTGTAAATATTGCCTATAAATGGAATGTAGACGCACGGCGTTCTGCCGTATGAAAAGAATATTAAAAAAAGATATGCGGCAGCAACAACAAGCTGTAAAGAAGACATCGTAATATTGTTAATACCCGATATGCTGTTGTTTTTTATTTTCAGATTATCGTCAAAAAATCCGATTGCAGCAAACATCAGCGCTGCCGCAATTCCCGACCAGATAACCGTATTCATAAAGCTTAGAATTCCCGAATAGCTGACAATAGGGTTGCCGAATCCTGCTGCCATATTGATACCCACAATAACCGCAGAAACAGCAGCGGTGCTTAGTACGAACGGCACTCCTCCGAAAAGAAACTGCGCGCCGCTGTTATTATCGGAGAGATCGAATTTTCCCTGCGGAATCATTATTTTCTGCATCAAAGCAGTAAACAAATATGAAAAAGCCGCAGATACAGCTATCAACAATATTCCGCTCATTCCAGTCTCCTTTAATCAATCATCAAGCGATTTATAAACTTCGCTTATTACGTTTTCGAGCTTCATTCCCCTGCTCGCTTTAAAAATAACTGCGTCCCCCTGCCTGATATAATCACTCAGCGCATCTGCAAGAGCCTTATGTTCGCTGAAGGACTCGACTTTTTTAACGCCGAGTTCCCTTGCTTTCTCAGCCGTTAGCAATGACCTTTCGCCGTAAGTGAAAACCGCATCAACGCCTTTTCTTGCGGCAAGAACTCCGCTCGTTTTGTGAGCTTCTTCGCTGACGGAGCCGAGCTCGAGCATATCGCCGAGAACAGCGATTTTTCTTTTTGCATTAACGCTTGCAAGAGTATTCAGCGCCGCTCGGACAGAATCGGGGCTTGCGTTATAGCAATCCTCAATAAAAGTGATTCCGCCTTTTTGGCATATACGCTGTCTCATTCCCGAAGGAGTATATCCGGCAAGTCCTTTTGCCGCATTTTCAGGATTGATGCCGCTCTCAACGCCTGCAGCAAAAGCCGCCGCAGCATTATATACGTTATGAATACCGATTGTCGGCAAAGTGATATGCTGTGAATTATTATCCCATACTATATCAAAATCTGTAGTGAGACTGTCGCTTGAAATATTGACAGCTCTGTATTTGCAGATTGAATTGTTGATTCCGTAATAGATTACCGGATGATCTTCAATAACCGCGCTCATAAGATACGGATCATCGGCATTGAGAAAAACTTTGCCGCCTTCTTTGAGCCCTTCAAGTATTTCAAGCTTTGCGGCAAGAATGCCTTCTCTTGAGCCGAGATTTTCAAGGTGAGATACGCCGATATTTGTTATAATTGCCGCATCCGGTTTTGCACAGCGAGTAAGTACGGAAATCTGTCCTTTATTGTCCATTCCCATTTCTATTACGGCTGTTTCAATCGTTTCATCAAGGCGCATAAGCGTTCTCGGCACGCCTATCTGGTTGTTGAGATTACCCTCTGTTCTGAGCGTATTTCTCTGTGAAGCAAAAACCGTGCTGACCATCTCTTTGGTGGTTGTTTTTCCTACGCTTCCGGTAAGAGCTACGACAAAAGGATTGATTTTCTCCCTGTACCACGAAGCAAGTTCAAGAAAGGCGCTTTCCGTGTTTTCAACCCTGAGAACCGGTACGCCGCATTCAACGTCTTTATGGCTCATTACGGCAGCGGCGCCGTTTGACACGGCTGCTCCAATAAAATCATGACCGTCAAAGTTTTCGCCGGCAATGGCTATATACATATCCCCCGGCTCAATTGTCCTTGAATCAATCGATATTCCGCTGACTGAAGCTTCACCTGACGCCTTTGCGTTTATGCCTTTTGCAATTTCTGATAATAATAATGCTTTCATATTTTAACCTCTCCGGAAATCATCAACCGTCTGTAATGCCTGTTCCTGTTTTAAAGTAAACCGTAACTGAACTGCCGTATTCAACCTCAGAGCCTTTTGCAACACTCTGCCTGTAAGCTGTAAGTCCTGTGCTCTTTAAAGCGTTGCCTGTAATTCTGATGTTTATACCTGCCTTTACGGCTTCACTGCTTGCTTGTGAAATGCTCATTCCGCCGAAATCCGGAACAGTTGTCATCAGTTTCTCTGAATTATCTTCAGTATAAAGAACCACAACGCCGTTCTGCGGTATAAACTGACCGTATGACGGACACTGAGCGAGAACTGTTTCGCCTGAGCCGACAACTTTTACGTTAAGTTTTTCATTGAATGCCTTTGACTTTGCTTCTTTTACCGTACTGTCCGTGAAATTCGGTACGGAAATATTAAGATCTGCTTTTTCGTCGTCGTTATAGCTTCTCTTTACATTAAGGTATGTAAGTGTGTTTTCTATAACTTCCGCCGCAACGGGAGCCGCCACCGCACCGCCGCCTGTTGCGCCCTTTGGCTCGTCGACAACGATAATGACCGAGATTTTCGGGTCATTCGCCGGAGCGATGCCTGCAAAAGATGCAACGTACTCGCCTGCTTTTGTAAGCTTATCGGAAGTACCGGTTTTGCCGGCTACATTATATCCTGCAACGTAAGCGTTTTTGGCTGTGCCGGTTTTTACTGTTTCGACCATAGCCTCAAGAACTCTTTTTGACGTCGACTCCGAAATGACCTGGCGTTTTACAACAGGTTTAGTTTCTTCAACGAGATTCTGATTGCTGTCAAGAGTTTTGGCGACAATATAAGGCTGCATAAGCTTGCCGCCGTTGCCGACAGCGTTAATAGCTGTGAGCATCTGAACAGCGCTGACCGCAAATGACTGACCGAATGATGAGCTAGCAAGATTTACCCTTGTCATTTCATCAAATTTATGGTATGTAACGCCGGCTACGGGATTTGCTTCGGCAGGAAGGTCAATGCCTGTTTTTTCGGTAAATCCGAACGCTTCAAAATATTTGTTGAATCTGCCGACGCCGAGATTCTGACCCATCGTTATGTAATAAGGGTTGCATGAATTCGCGAGTCCCTGATTTAGCGTCTCACTGCCGTGACCGCTGTGGTTATGGCAGAAATAATTTCTGTCTTCTATCTTGATATTACCTGCGCAGAAGAAATTTTCAAGGTCCTCTTCCTCTTCTATCGCAGCAGAAAGCGTTATTACTTTAAATACCGAGCCGGGCTCATATACGTCGCTGACTGCGTTATTGCTCCACTGCTGAGCTCTGGCAGACTCTTCCGCTTTCTTCTTTTCTTCCTGATCGACGATTTTATCTATGCGGCTTTGAATTGAAGTGTTGAGAATTTTTGACGGCAAATTAGGGTCATAGTCATTCTGATTAGACATCGCAAGTATTGCTCCCGTCTGAACGTCCATAACAATACCGTAGCATACTTCGCAGTTTGAATCTATGTAGCACTGTCTGAGCGCTTCGTCAAGATAACGCTGTATGGTTTCATCTATTGTGAGCACTATACTGTTGCCCTGCTTGGCTTCGTAAGTGCTTTCAAACTCGATTGACGAGTTGATATTCATAGCGCTGTTGGAATAAATCAGTCTGCCGTCAGTTCCTGTCAAAGTATTGTTGTAAGCGTATTCAAGACCGTATCTGCCCTCGTCCTCAGAACCCGTAAACCCTATGACGCTTGAAGCGAGAGAACCGTTGGGATAATACCTCTTTGTGTCAGTTTCAATACCGACAAAATAACTGTAATACACTCTGTCGGAATTTGTTTTACCGTCAGACGTCTTCTTATAGTATTCGATATACTCCTTTAAAAATTCGCTTACCTTATCCTTCTGCTCTTTTTCGACTTTAGCTTTGATAACCAAATACTTCTGATTTGTTCGTTCAAGTATTTTTGTTTTTATTTCTTCTTTTTCGATTTCAAATATCTCACCGAGTTTTGCGCTTACGTTTTCAACAGCCTTTGAATTTGTATCATCGCTGAATTTAGTGAAGTTATTTGGATTGACGTACACCTTCCACACGGAAGCGCTCTGGGCAAGTATATTCATATTGCGGTCAAAAATAGTTCCTCTGCCTGCTGAAATCGGTTTATCTTCGAGCTGATTCTTCTCTGCAAAAGCTTTGAAAGTATCGTTTTTAATGAGCTGAACATTTATAAGGCTGATTATATTGCCTGCAAAAAACAGCGAAATAACCAAAAGCACTATCAGGCTTCTTTTAAGCAATTCATCGCGCGTAACTCTTTTTTTCTTTTTATTCTGAGTCAATCTGATCCCCCCAAAAGCATAAACTTTAAACAAATGATCTGTAAAAACAATTCTTCATTAATCATCATAAGGGCGGATGCAACTAATCCGCCCTTTTTATAATTATGTTAATATTCTCGTCTGATATTACCGTTAATCTACGCTGAAATAATTCGGCTGATAATCGTCCTTTTTAACCATACCGAGCTCATTTTCGGCATACTGGGCAATATTGCCCTTTGAATACATCGAAGCAACTTCGCTCGTAAGCCTTACGTTTTCGCTCAAGGCTTCCTCATATCTTGCCGTAAGAGCTTCAGCTTTGGCAGTATACTCAACAACCATTACTCTGCCGAAAATTATTATTCCGAGCAAAGCGAGGATTATTGCCGTGCCTGCAAGAACTTTTAACGTTCTGAAAGCTGAAAGCCGTGCTGCTTTGCTGAGTTCTTTTTTAGTTTTCGGGCGCTCCTTTACTATGTGCGGAGTTACCGTTTTTTTCTTTTCCGGTATTTTTTTCGGAGCTGCCGTACCTGTATAAGATGAGCCTAAAAGCTCGCTGTAATTATTTATATCAAAACCTGAAAACGATTTTGCTGCGCTTGCCATTTTATATTCCTCCCTGTCCGAATTTATTTACGGATTTATTTTTTCTATTACTCTTAGTTTTGCGCTTCTTGAGCGCGGATTATTCTCAATTTCTTCATGCCCCGGCAGAACGGGCTTGAAAGGAATCTTTCCTCTCGGTACTCTGCCGCACACACATACCGGAAAATCCGGCGGACATATACATCCTTCACAATATTTTTTGAAATGAGTTTTGACTGCCCTGTCCTCAAGCGAATGGAAAGTTATTATCGCGAGTCTGCCGCCGATGCTAAGACGGTCAAACATGATGTCTAATGATTTTTCGAGCTTTTCGATTTCGCCGTTTACTTCTATCCTCAGCGCCTGAAAAGTCTTTCTTGCAGGATGCCCGTCACGCCTCGCCTTTGCAGGATATGATGATGAAACTATTTCTGCCAGTTCAAGGGTAGTTTCAATCGGTTTTTTCTCTCTTGCCCTCAATATGTTTCTGACTATTGCGGGGGCAAACTTTTCGTCGCCGTATTTATAAAGAATATCTTTAAGCTCTTCCTGAGAATAAGTATTCACTATATCGGCGGCGCTCATGCCTTCGCTGCTCATTCGCATATCAAGCGGAGCGTCCTGATGAAAAGAAAAGCCCCGGCTGCCGTTATCCAGCTGATAGGAGCTGACGCCCAAATCAGCCAGAATACCGTCAACACTGCTGCCGTGAATGTCCATTGAATCAAGAACAGCGTCAAGATCTGCAAAATTGGAATGTACTACCGTAACTTTATCGTTATTTTCAAACCGTTTATTAAGTGTTTCAACAGCTTCGGGGTCCTGATCTATTGCAATAAGTCTTCCGGTTGTAAGGCGCTCGGCGATACCTGCGCTGTGACCTCCCCCGCCTGCGGTACAGTCAACGTAAATCCCCTCAGGATCAATATTCAATGCATTGAGCGATTCATTGTATAAAACAGAGATATGTTTGAATTCCATAAAGCCCTCCGTATCAGAAGTTGATCTGCTTCATGAAAGCAGCCTCTTCTTCGCTCATAAGCTGTTCGTCCTTTTCGGGAGCTTTGATGGTGATGCTTCTGCCCGAGCCGAGGATCTCAACGGTTTTTTCAATTTCCATAATTTTGAAATACTTCTGCTCAAGTTTTATTCTGCCCTGAACGTCAAGTCTCTGCTCATACAGATGCTTATATATGAACTCACGCATTTTAGCTTTTTTATCAAGATCTTCAATAGCGTCAAGCAGCGGCTGAGCGTACTGATACCAGCCGTCGACCGTATATATCATAATACGCTTATAAACGAGATGATAAAAAACATATATTACTTCGTCGCGGCTCTGCGCATTTTCAAGCTGTGAACGGAGCCTTGCGGGAACAGCAACGCGGAATTTATCATCAAGAGTACGCTCAAAATTACCGGTAAACAATGTTCTGTTTTCTCTGTTCAAATCATCCACAAGCGTACCCTCCTTTCTGATAATTCCACATTTTTGTGTTTTAACTCCCCACTTCTCCCCATTTGTGTATCAATTATATATCATCACCCTCTAAAAGTCAACAAAAAGATATATTTTTTATCGAAAAAACTTTAAAATATTTCCACAAAACATTTATGCTTTTTTTGTGCACTCTGCCTGACAAAAAGAATATTGTTTTTACACAAAAAGCTTGTAAATCCAGATGTTGTGATGTATAATACTAAACGGTATATATTTAGTGGTTTCAGTCAGATTCAGACTGAAAGCAACAAGAAAAGAGTTGAAATAATGATCGCAGTCAAAAATATTCTTTACCAGTTAATTTTTAAATTGATAACAAAAATTTTATCGTTCATATTCATATTTTCTCCTTCCTGCACGGTAAGAGGTGTTCCGCCCGAAACGACTCCCGAGGATTTTGTTCCGTCAGTCAGATTCGCCGTATGCAGCGACATCCACCTTTCAGGAGACGAAAGCTGTCCTTATGCGCCGAGAATGGCTGATATGTTTGAGGATGCATACGATTACGCAGGATCCGACAGTAATTACAAAAATCTTGACGCCGTGCTCGTTGTAGGCGACTTTGCAGACAGTGGAAAAGAAGCGCAGTACAAGCAATATAATAAGATCGTAAGCGAGCATATCCGTGAGGGCACGCAGCTTATGACCGTTCTTGGTAATCACGAGTTTATAGAATACCGCGATTATGATGCATCGATCGGTTACGACGTATTTAAAAAGTATATAAGCGAAAACGTAGATATACATACAGTTATAAACGGTTATCATTTTATAGGCGTATCTTATGATGACAACGGCAAAACGTTTGTCGGCAAGACGCTTTGGCTCAAGCAGCAGCTTGACGAAGCCGTTGCGGACACGGGAGACAAGCCTATTTTTGTTTTTCAGCATCCGCATCCCCTGCTTTCGGTTTACGGCAGTCTTTCGGTTTACGGCAGTGTGATATGGGGCTGCGCCGAGATTCGCGCCGTACTGGAGCGTTATCCGCAGGTTGTTGACTTTTCCGGTCACTCGCACTACACTTCAAGCGATCCCCGCTCGGTATGGCAGGGCTCATTTACCGCAGTAGGCACCGGCACGCTGGCTGATTATATGGGTAACGTAAATTATATTCACGGAGCAGATACTCCGTATCCGTCAGGAGGATTCTGGATAGTTGAAGCCGACGCACATGGCAACGTTCGTCTTCAGCTTTATGACGTTATTAATCACAGATTCTTTGATGATTCCGAATACTATCTGACTGAGCTTTCGGATAAATCAAAACGCACTCTCACCTGGAACAACCGTGTTTCTCTCGATACTGCTCCGCAGTTCCCCGAAAACGCTGAAATCACGGTAAACAAAGAAGAAGACGGCACATATACTCTCTTCTTCCCCGACGCGGCAGGATATTATAAAGCCGAAGACTACAAAATCACCGTTTATTCCGATATATTCCATACAGCATGGAGCGGAAGCGTAATTTCCGGCTATGCTCTGGCTCAGAGCGACGGAACAAAGGTAAACATCGGCGCGCTTGACGGCGGAAAATACTATGTCCGAATTACTGCATACAGCCCTTATGCGAAACGGGGCGAAACATTAAAATCGGAATTCACGGCTGAATAATCAGTTGATTTTTAAAAAATTTATAATAAATCATTGAAAAAGGCAAAAATAAATGTTATAATTAACTAACTTATAAAACGGAGGTAAGTTAAAGATGAAATCAACAGTCAAAAAGATTCTTTGTATTGCTCTTTGCCTCAGTCTTTTGGTTTCTCTTCTGAGCATCTCAACGTACGCTGATACCGACGATGCTATCCAGAGAGTTACCTGCTGCGTAAACGGCGATACAAAAACTCAGCGCGGATTCTGCTGGTACACTCCCGAAGAGAGCGAAAGCCATGTTAGAATCTACCTTAACGGCATTGATGTAACAGATACTACTGTCGTTACCGCTCAGAGAGAGCAGGAATGGAAAGGTATGTATATGCATCAGGTTACCGTAAGCGGTCTTGAGGCAGGCAAAGCTTATACCTACAAAGTTGGCGACGGCGAAAACTGGAGCAAAACCGGTAAATTCACTACCGACAACGGCGACGACAAAGTAAACTTCATTTCCATTGCCGACGTTCAGGCAAGTTCTGAAGAAAACTTTGAGAGAGCATCTTGGGTTATGGACGCTGCTCTTGAAACAATGCCCGACGCTGAATTTGTTTCTAACCTCGGCGACTTCACAAACGACAGCACCAA
This sequence comes from Oscillospiraceae bacterium, assembly GCA_902789095.1. Lineage (GTDB taxonomy): Bacteria > Bacillota > Clostridia > Oscillospirales > Acutalibacteraceae > CAG-488. Next base: position 9,986 of record CADAMY010000032.1, read on the forward strand.
CGAAGAATGGGACGGCTACTTCAAATATTTTGAACGTCACAACCTTGCAACTTCACTCGTTCCCATCGCAGGCAACCATGACGGTCTCGGCGTATGGCATTGGTTTGACAATATGTTTGACCTTGACACAAGCGAAAGCGTTCAGAACCTCAACGGTGTAAACTACTCTTATGATTACGGCAACGCTCACTTTGCAGTACTCAACACCAATGATATGCTCAGCATTTCAGACGCTCAGCTCACATGGCTCAAAAACGATATGAACAGCTCTTCAGCAGACTGGAAAATCGCTTTCATGCACAAATCCCCCTATTCACTCGGTAAAGACGGCAAATGGCCGGATGCTCTTTATCTTACAGAAGCTCTTACAAAAGTTGTTGACGAATGCGGCATTGACGTTGTAATGTCCGGTCACGACCACAGCTATATTAGAACAAAATCTCTCAAAGACAACAAGGTAGTTGAAGACGGCGAAGGCACAGTATACGTTCTTGACGGTACTGCCGGCACAAAGAGATATGAGATCCGTGAATTCTCAGCAGACACATATCTCAACACAGACTTCATCGCTGCCCTTACAATTCAGAGAGACGGCTACGGCAACTACTGGGACGGCGACGATTATGAATCAACTGACCCTGCAAACATCGGCGGCAGCTTCACAACAGTCAGCATCGACGGCGGCGAGCTTAAGCTTACAGCTTATGTTCTTACCGAAGAGACAAAAGAAACAAAAGTAATAGATACTTTCACGCTTACCAAAGAAACAGGCAAAGGCGAAGCAACGTTTGAGGGTGACAATACTACGTCAGTATTTGATTACGCTCTTACCGTTATCCCCTCTTTCCTTCATCTTGCAGAGTATGCTCTTCTCAAATGGCTTCCGAAGACAATAATCAATCTTCCCAAGATCATCTATTACGTAATCAAAACAGACACATTCTGATAAACAGCAGAAAACCCGGTACCATAACGGTACCGGGTCATTTTTTAGTTCAGGATGATTTTAAAAGAACAGGGATTGACCGATCAACCCCTGTTCTGTCATATTAAATTCAAGCTCATTCTTTCATAAGTCCTGCGTTGATAATAAGACTGTAATCCTCGTTATCAACAACCGAATCATTATTGCAGTCTGCCGCTTTCAGCACCGCCTGAGAAACATCTTCTTCATCAAGCAAACCGGATTCAATACAGCTTAAAATAACGGAATCACGCCCGTCAACGAAGCTGTCGCAGTCAAGATCACCGTAAAGAACAAAGATATATTTCTGCGTCACAATCCCGTCAGAATCCCTGACTTTCACAACTGCATCCGTTGCCATATATCCTTTACAGTCTCCTGATATCTCTGCATTACTCTGAATCTCATACTGCGAATAAAGCTGCTGAGCTGTAAGGCGTTGAGAAGAGTAAACGTACTGCGTTCCGGCTTCCGCCCAATGGGCATAAAGAGTAGTTGAGCCTACTGAGTCATTAAATGTCTGTGCAGTAATTTGTTCCCCTTCAACCGGATGTGTAAACCAGCCGAGGAATCTTGCGTCCTCCCTATTTTCTAAAACGGGGAGAGTTCCGCAGTAATCGGAATATTCGACCGATTTACCTGACGGAGAGTAAACGTAATCATCACAGCTTTTTATTTCAAGCTTAATTCTGAACGTAAGATTATCAAACGTCGGAGAGTAAGTTTCAGGCTTGTAAATCCATAGTCTGTAACTGCTGATTTCTTCCGCAAGCTCGTCTGAATCAATATAGAACTCAACACTGCCAGTTTTGTTAAAATCGTGATACATCCTCTTATTCAGCGGATTTGAGTTTTGAGCGTTGTGGATATCAAGAACTATATATCCGTCGGTATTGCCGGAAAGAAATTCCACGCTTGCTCTTAAAGTATCGCCTTTTTGAAGTTTCAGATTAAACGGCGTGTACTGTAAAAACGTGAAGCTTTTTTCAAGCGTACCGTTGAGAGTAAGCGTATCCTGCTCAGAATCATAGCTTACGCTGACGCCGCCCGAAGATATTGCGCTGTCAAGTCCGGTAATAAGATTTACGGAATTGCTGCCGTAATTCGGGTCAAACACAAAGTTATTTGTAAACCTGAAAACCGTACCGAGCGCATGTTCACCATAGCTGTTGTATGCGTAAACATGGGTATTGTAAAGTCCGTGCTCGCTGTTATGCTCGCTGACAGGCACATAATAGCGGTAATTATATGTTTTGCCGTTTATGTCCCAGCTTCCTTTCTGAGCGTCATACCAGATAATATCGTCCTGCGCATTTCCGTTTACAGCCTTCTGAGTCCACGTCGGCATCTTAACGTAATCCGCTCCGGCGCAGAATGCGTATACATAATATCCGTCAGGCGAATCAGAATTTGTATATACTCTTTCAACCTTAGGTTCAGCGGTTATTTCAACCTCTGCCAGAGCCGCCGCATACAGAGAATCTATACAGTTCATATCTGTTACGCTTATTCTGACGTATCTTGCGTCAACTGCGCTGAAAGTGATATTGGCAACAGACTGAATCGCAGAGTCATTCTCCGCGGCAATTTCCCTCCAATTCACATTGTCATCAGAAACGCTGACAGTAAATGATTTCGGGAAATAATCACGCGCACCTGTTGCAGAATCAGCTGAATAAAGATTTATCGAATTAAACTGCTTTATTTCGCCGAGATCAACTGTAACGGCAGTGTTATAAGGCTCGCTCTGTTTTTCGCTGCACCAGCCGCTCAGACCTTTGTCGGAATTTTTGGTAATAAAACCGTCTGTAAGGCAGTTAAGATACCATCCGTCCTCACCGATTGAGCTTGTGCCCGTTACCCTTTTGCCAAGGGCAAGATTACGGTTTTTCGCAGGCTGAGAGCCTTCATAACTGTAACCTTCAGGCAGAGCAACAAGAGCCGCATCCCCTGCCGCAAGAGTCAAATTGTATCTGCCGTTTATACTCTTTTCGCTGAATTCGCCTGTGAGATTATCGGCTATACTGATTTTATCAATATCTGAATCAAAGTCAAGCGGAGCAGAAACGGCGTTTTCAACGTCGTTGTTTACAACCATCAAAAAATTTCTGCCTGTCTGCCTGTCCTTCATGAATGAAAAGAGCAGACTGCTGCCGCTGAGCGAATGAACAAAGAAATCATCGGGAACCGACGGCTGAGAATAAGTATCGCTTCCGCTCAAATAAACCTCGTGAGCATCGAGATTGGCAAGCGTTTTTCCGAGAGCGTGAACCTGCATATTTGCCGCCTGAATCGCATAGTATACGGGCGTCGGATCACCGTTTTTATCAACGCCGCCGTCAGAGAATTTTTCTGTCGGTGAAGATCCTCCGGGTCCCCACTTGAAATATGAAAGATGCTTCATTCCGTAAGCGAGCGAGATCATATCCTGATACAAAATATCAGCCGCCGTCGGAACTCTTTTTGCAAAATTTACAGCGTTTACGCCGCCGTAGCCGACAGCCTGAATATAGCACGCCGTTTTGATGTCATTTTTAAGTCCGGAGCGACGAACAGCATCATAGCTGTCAAACATATTTTTATAATCAACCCCGCCGTTGAACAGGAACGGGTAAATATCAAACATTATGTAATCCGTATTATCCGTAAGAACGGCGTAATCATCAAGCTGGAATTCATACTGCTCATATGAATCATAGACAAAACCGGGCAAAAAATTCAAGTGAACGAAAAGCTCCGGCTCGATCTTTTTGAGCATATTATATGCTTTAACGTATCCCTTATCGGGATTTTTCGGCTCATCAACAAGAAAAAGTCCGCCGAATCCGCTTGTGCCTCTGTATCGCTCATAAAGCTCGCGCATTTCGTCTTCCGTTGCCGTAAGGGCATTGCTGTATATATCGTAATCCGCCGGGATAAAGTCCATACCGTTTTCGTACGAATATTTCATAGCATTTTTGTTGTTTTCAACCGATGCCCCGCCGATACCGTAAACAAGGTCGATTCCCGCATCCGCTATGAGTCTGAACTGCTCATAATTCAGCAGCTCGTCCCAGCCCGGACCGTAAACAGAAGTTATAACTCCGTCGGTTACGTCTCGGTAGCTTTCCTTAACGTTTATATCGCTTACAAGGAACAGCCCTGTAACTGTGTCAATTACCATAAGCGTTGTTTTGCCGATATTCCGGGCGTAAATAACACCGTTTTCAAAGCTCGCCGTCTGAGGATCAGCCACAGTCCATTCAATATCAGGTGTGAAATCATATATTGTTTTGGTCTTGAGATCAAAGCTCTGATCTATTGATTCGCCTGCCCTGAGCGTTACGGCGCTTCTTAAAAGCTCAGGTCTTGCCGCATTTTTGACGCCGTAAATGCCTATCTCGCCGAGCTGAACGTAATAGCAGTTTTCTTCAGTACCCGTTCCATGGTTGCGTCCTGTGATATGGATTCTGACATACCTCGCAAAATGACTGCCTGAAAGATCAAGGGTCAGCCCTTCGCGCCAGCCCATACCGCTGTATGATGATACGGTTATATAGTTTTTTCCGTCAACAGACAGCTGAATATCAAGGTCTTTCGGGAAAATTCCCCAGGTAAAAAGCTTTATCCTCTTTATATCAGCATACTGCAAAAGGTCAAAATCAATATCAACGTCTTCATAATTTTCAGAGTGCGACTGAGTGGAAAAGAAAAGCCTGTCTCCATTTACTCCGTTTGTAAGGTGATTCAGAGAAATCGAGCCGTTTTCGCTCTCTATTGAATCTTTGCAGGTCACCTTACTCTCAGGAGCTAAATTGATACAGTTTTCGGGGGAAAATGTCGTTAAATCAGATTCATCGTCACTCGGAGAACATTCTTTGCCGAAAATCGCAATTTCAGCAAGCTGGACAAGACGGATCGCATTGCCGTCGAAGTCTCCCCTTTTTGTAACGTAAAGTCTTAAATATCTTGCTCTGCCCGATTCAAAGTCATAGGACTTTATATTTCTGTTTTTTATAAGTCCGGAATCTGATGCGACTTGAGTAAACTCCCTGCCGTCCTCAGAAACTTCAATACGGTAGCTGTCGGGATAAGCTCCGTAAGGGAAAAGCACCGTTCTTTTTATGTAATAATACCCTTCGAGGTCAAATAAGATCCACGCAGGAGTATATTCATCAGGCACGTCTTCAGAAACTGAAGTTGTAAATCCGCCCGTTTCATTCTGCAAAAATCCGTCATTTATATTGCTCACGCTCCACCAGCCTGCCGACCCTTCATAAGGCGAAGAGGACGAAGCCGATGCGTCAAGAGCGAGATTTCTCGTGCCTTCCGGAGCATAGCTGTTTATCGCTGAGTTAAAAGCATAATAAACGGGAACAGAACAGAAAATTATAATCACGGCAAGCAGTACCGCAGATATTTTCTTTAAAGCGTTCATATCATCACCGCTTATCAATATTTTTCTGCAAGGCTCTTCATATAATCCCATGATATTTCGCAGGCTTTGAACGGGTCGTTATCCGGCCACTCATTATCGTGCTCATAAACGATATACGGTATTTCGAGCTCACAGGCCGTTTTGTAACAGCTTTCAAAATCTACAACGCCTTCGCCAAGCGGCACGAAATGACGGTAGCCGTCAGCATCAATTATATAATCTTTAAAATGAATGACCTTCACTCTGCCTGCGGTCTTTTTAAGGAACTCGGCAGGATCCTGACCGGCGAAATGAAGCCAGCCCAGATCAGGGATAAATTTAAAGTAATCGGGATTTGTTTCTTCAAGAATATAATCCATCATGCAGCGCTTTGTATCGTCAAGCTGATGAAATTCAAAAGCGTGGTTATGATAATGGAATTCGCACCCTCTCTCGTGCATTTTTCTGCCGATTTCATCAGTCTTTCTGATAAAATCCCTGACGCACGTTGAATTCCATCTTGCTTCGGCAGGGGCGGCGCCCAGACCTATCGCATTGCAGCCGATGATTTTATGCTCGTCAATCAAAGCGTCAAGGTCATTTTCCATACGTTCAAGGCTTTTATGCGTTACGCAGACCGTCATACCGTGCTTTACAAGTATGTCACGCTGAACAGGCGCAGGAATATCGCCAATAGCAGAAATCTGAACATCTTTTACGCCCATTTTTTCAAGGCGATAAAGGGTTTTGTCAAAATCCTCGGCTGTCTGAATATAATCTCTGAGTGTAAAAAGCTGAATGCCCAATGCAGGTTTTTTCATAATAATCCTTCTTTCGTAAAATATAGTTTAATTATATAATAAACCAATGAAATTGCAATATAAATATGAGTTTTAAATCAAAACAAATTGACCGATTATAAATTATGCGGCGCTTGCCCGATAGTATTTTATCCGTCCGAACTGAGTGGCATCAGTACAAAAGCAGCCAATAAAACTGCCGTTATTATACTGATAAATTTATTCAATTTTTTATTTTAACAGTTTCGATTTTCAATAAAGAAAAAAGAAAATTCTTCTGATTTTATATATCAGGCTTTCACCTATATAAAATCGGTAAGTCTTATTTCTGCCGCAAAGTGATTTATCAACGATCAGATCGCGAAAAACGCCTTTTCCGGCTTTTTCGGCAGAAAGAACAGTATTTTCTGTTCCTTCCCTGAACCCGATACGAAAGCTTGTGAATACTGAGTTGAATCTGCCTGTGCATCTGACAGCGGTTTCATTTTTGCCCATGGGCGCATACCAGTAGCAGAAACAATCGTTATATATATTTTGCGAACTGCCTGCAATAAAAAATCCTGTGCAAAACTGGTCGCTGTAACAATAATCGTAAAGGTTGCCGCCGGACTCGTCAAAAAATCCGCAGCTTGATTCATAATTCTCTTCGCCGGAATAATAAAGCGGATGTATATTTCTAAGACAATTGCCGCCGCCTGTGAGAATAACTCCGGTATGAACGTGACCTATGCGCATATTTGTAAAAGTGTTGTCGTATCCTTCTACTATCATTCCCACGCTGTCAGTCCCGCCCGTTCCTGTTATATTAACATCGCTGATATCAGCATCAGACGAGCCGCTGTTTGCACCGAAATATATATGAATACCGACGACAGCGTTTTTAATTGAAAGATTCTGAATTTTTGTCTCTCTGCCGCTCTCGATCGAGACGGCTTCCGCTCTGCCGCAGGCGTCAATTATTCCTCCCGTGAGCGAATAACAGCTCCCTGCGATCTCTATGTTATTTGCAGCGTCCTTGCCGCCGAGCCTTACAACAGCTTTGCCGTAAAAACCCTCTTCTGCCTTGAGCAGTGCGTAGTTTGAAAGCTGAAGATCAACGCTTCTACTAGGATCGGCAGGCGTAATTATACTCTTTTTTAAAAGATATGTTCCGTCGCCGAAATAAAGCGTTCTGTTTGGGTTAGTATCGATAATATGCTGAATGATTTCAGAACAATCGGCAGTTTCATCTGCAATATAATCCCGAACGTTTATTATTCCGCCGTATGACGTTCCGGCAGCCGTAACCGAGAAAGGAAGACTGACTGCCGCAAGAACGAAACACAGCAATAACGAAATTGTCTTTCTGACTTTCATATAAAAGTTCCTTTCGCAAATTTTTATTTTACAATATCGACCGTTACGTCGTACTTCGTAAGATATGTTCCCGCAGCAAAATTTCTTGCTCTGAGGACTACCTTGTTTTCATAAGCTTCTATGATCCATCCGCATCCGTTTGGAATATGTCCGCCCCTTCTGACGTCGGGGTTGGTAAAGCTCGGTATATTGATAAGCGTTACATTATTGCCGTTATTGTTTTTCATATACTCAACAGATGCGTAATCTGTTCCGATTTTATCCTGCGCACGTTTAAAGCCTGCATGAATATGTCCTGAAATATAAAAGACGTTATCGTATTTTTTGAGTATTTCAACTACTCTGTCTGACTGGTCGCCTATTCCTCCTTCGTCAGGCGGATCGCTTTTGTCAAGCTCCCAGCTGTAAGGCAGACCGTGAGTCTGATTGATCGGCTGATGCAGGAAAACAAATATCGGGAGACCCGTCCCGGACGCCTTTTTCATTTCAAGAGCAAACCATTCAAGCTGAGCGTCGCTGAGATAAGCGCAGGTATGATCCTCCTCAGAGCCGAGCATAATGAAATAATAGCCGTTGATGATATCCGAATAATAAATATTATCAATTTCTCTGCCGGATATTTCTTTATTATACTTTATAAAAGTCGGCAGAACTCCGTCAACCGGATTCGTAAAATCGTCTCTGTTCGGTCCCCACGTGTCGTGATTTCCGACTACGAGGCAGATATTATCCGTAAAATCATACTGAGATACTGATTCTGCAAACATATCCCACTGCTTGAAATAACCGTGATTGGTAATATCACCGTCAAATACAACAGCGTCAAGCCTGTCCTTTGCACGCTGCATATCTCTGAGTCCGGTTTTGAGCATGGTGTTGCTGATAAACGAAGTTTTTTCATCAATATGAGTATCTGATATAGCGGCGAAACTTAGCCTGCAATCATCCTCAAGCGTTGATATTGCCGCTCTTTTATTGCCTGTAAAAAGATTCACAGGCGCAGCGATAATCATTATCACCGTCATAAAAAAGCTGAGTATTCTTGATAATACGGTTGTAAACATTTGCTGTCTCCCCTTTCAGATAGACAATTATCTTTTGAAATATTATATAATAATACTTTTTCTATTTCAATATTTTATCTTTAAAATTATTCACTGCATATTTTTATTGTTGACATTTATTATTCATTATGAGATAATCTAAGCGAGAGAATTCCCTTGAGCAATTTCCCAGCAAACTCTCAATAATATTACGGAGGATTTACTATGGGCTTATTTGACTCACTCAAAAAAAATCTGGGCAATATCTCTAAAGAAGCAGAAAAATACAAGGACGAAATTCAGAAAGGCATTGAAAAATTTGCCGCTGAACAAAATCTTCGTCAAAGTCAGCCGGCTCAGCAGGCTGAACCTGTTAAAGAAGCCGACTACCCTGCTCCTGTAAGAGCGGAAGAAGCGGTCGATCAGTTCCCGAAATTTGACGATATAATCACACGCAATTTCAGCGACTGGGAAGTAAAGCGAAATCTGCCGGCAAGCGCTCTTATGAGCGACTGTCACCCTGCCTGCACTCCCGTTCAGTTTATGTTTTATAAAGACTCAGAGCCTGTGCTCGCTGTCGTTCTTGTTAAGACAAATAATTACAAAGGTATGAACGTTTTAGGCACAAAAAGAATCTGCGATGCCAAAAATATTCCGTATCTCAGATTTTACCATGAATTTGATAACAACGAATCTTACGTTGTTGACAGAATAAGAAAACACCTATAATCAGCTTATAAGAGTCGGGATGCTCTGCGCCTGTGAGGGTCAAAGCGCAGGATTTCAAATGCCTTGCAGGCGGCTTTTCTGCGTGCAGACCTGTATAGCAAATTTGCTATTTTAAATCGTTCCCGACTCTTTTTTATTTTTTATGGACATTATTGAAAGCCTTTTAAACCACGATGAGTGGCTTCGCTTTAAAGACTACAAAATCGGCGGAGGTCACCTGACGTCTCGTGAAGAAAAAGAACTGAGTGAATTTATTGATAAAAAACTGTATCTGATTGCCGCCGAAAAGCTAAACTGCGGCGGTTTTTTCGGCATACCTGAAGCGGTTAAGGTAAACAAAAGCAGCTCGTCAAAAAAAGAACGGTTTTTATTTTCAGCGATGAAGAGAGCTTTGTTCAGAAATTTATCGCCTTTAAACTGCTTGATTACGATTATATTTTTGCCGACAATCTTTATTCTTTCCGCCGTGATATGGGCGTAAAAAAAGCAATATCAAAACTGATGTATCATAAAGACGTAAATCTGATGTATTCATACAAGCTTGATATTTCGGATTATTTCAACTCGGTCGATGCTCAGATACTTTTGCCTGAGCTTAAAGAAACTCTGGCTGATGACGGCAGACTTTACACGATACTTGAAAATATGCTTACCGAGCCGTACAGCCTGATTGACGGTGAAAAAGAAAGTATAAAAAAAGGTATACTCGCAGGCTCCCCTGTTTCGGGATTTCTTGCGAATCTTTATCTCAACGAGCTTGATAAATATTTTGAAAATAACGGCATTCTTTATGCAAGGTATTCTGACGATATTATTTTCTTCGCTCAAAGCGAAAGCGAGATTAACAGATGCGCCGACCTTGTTTATAATTTTCTAAAGAAGAAGAATCTCTCTGTGAATCCTTCAAAAGTATCAAAAACCGCGCCGTGTGAAGAATGGACTTTTCTCGGATTCAGTTATAAAGATTCCGTTATAGATATTTCGGATATTTCAAAGCAGAAGCTTAAAAAGAAAATGAGGCGTAAAGCCCGCGCTCTTATCCGCTGGAAAAACAGAAAAGGCGCTTCATCAGAGAGAGCTGTAAAAGCTTTTATCCGCCATTTCAACAAAAAGTTTTATTCAAACAGCATCACCAACGAAATAACCTGGTGCCGCTGGTACTTTCCGGTTATTAATACCTGCGAAGGGCTGAAGGAAATTGATTCATATATGCAGCAGTGCATCCGCTATATAGCGACCGGCAAACAGAATAAAAAGAAATTTGACTTCAGATATCAGGATATGAAAGAGCTCGGGTACACTACCCTTGTAAATTCATATTACAGATACAAAAACAATAATAATTCATAATCAAACGGAGGTACACTATGTTATTCAGACAGATCATTGCATGGCTTCTTGTTCCCTGCGCATTTTTTGCAAATGTGCTGGGCTTCGGAGCAGACGCATCAAAGGACACGGAAGAAGAGTATTTAAGCCGTCTCAACGGTATTGAGATTTATGAAAACACTCAGCAGACAGCCGTTCCGATGACTGAGGTTTATAACATTATCAAAAAACATCTCACGTCTCCCCTGCCTGATGGAAAAACCGAAAAGAAAGTGCTTGTCCTCGGCTATGACGGATGCAGAGCGGACAGCATGCACCTGCTTGACCAATCCAAAAAAAGCTCTGTTAAAACTTTGCTTTCTGACGGCGGTAAAGCGTATATTGCATACTGCGGCGGCGTCAATTTTCCGGCAGTAAACACTCAGCATACTTCAACCGCTCCCGGCTGGTGCTCAATGCTTACAGGTCAGTGGGCAGACGTTCACGGCATAACCGAAAACGGTCAGCCAAAATCCAACGAGCATCTAACCTGCCTCACTACTTTTGTAAAGGACGGACTTGTTGACAGCTCCGCTTTTTATGTATCTTGGGACGGTCACTTTAAAGAGAAAAACGCAACCTATATCAACGAAGTAAATTATGTTAAAGAGAACGGAATAAATACTTTATTTTCTGATTCCGCAGGCGATGTGGGAACGTTCAACAACGTTATGAGAGATATTAAGCGTCAGGACTGCACAGACTTTATATTCTCAATCCTTGAATTCTGCGATCACTCAGGTCATTTATTGGGATTCGACTATAATAACCTCACATACAAAAGAGCTTTCTTTGACGCTGACCTCGCAGGATATAAACTTATAAAAGCTGTAAAGAATCGCAAGACTTATGACAGCGAGGACTGGCTTTTCATCATAACTTCCGACCACGGCGGATACGCCAAAGACCACGGCGGAGCATCTCTGCAGGAACGAATGATGTTTATTATCACCAACAAAGAAATATAAATCTTTTGCAAAAAACTGATGCCTGTATGCTCAAAAAAGCATACAGGTTTTTTTATATATTAAAAATGTCGCCTGCGGGGCGACCGAAAACAATTTTAAATCCTTTATACTATGAATTGTCAACAGACGAAAAACAAATTCAGGAGGATTTAATTATGAAAAACAATTTAACGGAAATGGTATTTATTCTTGACAGAAGCGGTTCAATGTACGGTCTTGAAGCTGACACTGTAGGCGGCTTCAACTCAATGATCGAGAAGCAGAAAAAAGAAGACGGCAAAGCTTTTGTTTCAACTATTCTTTTCAACGACAGAAGCTGCGTTCTTCATGACAGAGTCGATCTTGAAGAAATCCAAGAAATGAAAACCGCAGATTTTGAAGTCGGCGGATGCACAGCTCTTTACGACGCAGTAGGTCAGGCAATCCATCACATTGAGAATATCCACAAGTACGCCCGCAAAGAAGACGTACCCGAAAACACGATTTTTGTTATTACAACCGACGGATTGGAAAACGCCAGTCATATTTACAACAACCAAAGGATCAGAGCTTTGATAGAAAAGAAAAAAGAGAAAGACGGCTGGCAGTTCCTCTTCATTGCAGCAAATATCGACGCAGAAGAAACCGCCGCATCTTTCGGCATAGAAAGGGAAAACGCAGTTAACTATTGCGCAGATGACGCCGGAACACAAATCCTTTATAAATCGGTAGGAAGAGCTATAAGCAATCTAAGAACAAACGCAACCGTTGGATCATCATGGCGTGAAGATATTGACATAGACTACAACAAAAGACACAATAAACGCTGAAACGTACATTTTCTCTCGCCATTACTGAGAAATCTTCGGATAATTTTTATCCAAGTGTTCGGCAAAAACATTCAGAGCATCCAGCGCCGTCTGCACGTCGACTGCGGCAAAAAATACTTTCAAATCACTTGATACCTTATACGATACATACTTGCTGGAATTATGTAACTGGTTAGATAATAACGTTCTAAATGGATGTTTGACTTTTTTCTTTTGTTTTAATAGGATTTAATTCGTTATTTTTAATCAAATTTAAGATGATTACTTATTTTTTGAAAGACTTCATTGCGACAATCGCTCGTCACGGTTGATTTCATGCAAAAAATCACGGCAGGGACCGCAACATCTCGATTCCTGCCGTTTAAGTTTATTCATTCGCCTGTTCTTCCGGATCTTCCTGATCGAAAACGGCTGAAATGTCTTTAATAATAACCTGGTCGCCAGTCAGCAGATATGTTTCCGGGCTGCCGCAGTGCGGACATTTTTTGCCGTATTCGGTCGTGCGGTATGTCTCGCCGCAGGCACGGCAATACGTCCTGCCCTCGATTATGATCATTTCAAGCTCGGCTTCCTGCAGAAAGGAAGTTCTTTTTTTCGCCCAGTTGAACGCATCGAGGAACAGCTCCGGAACAATTGTGCTGACCTCGCCTATTTCCATCGTGATTCCGATGACTTTCTGAGCGTGGTTTTCGGCAGCGATCTTGTCCACCTGTTCAACCACGTTCATTACAATACCTAATTCATGCATTTTTTATCAGCCTTTTTGCGCCTTTTTCCACTCTTTGCGCTTTTCACGCATTATCTTTGCCTCTTCTGAGCCGGAGTTTGCGATTATCTTGCCGATTCGTGATATCTCATATTTCATAAGGTTCAGAACCTTGTCCTCAGCTACACGCATATCGGAACATTTCGGGTGGTCTCTGACAAGGTGAATGGCGTCGAACTGACACTTCGTAGTGCAGAGTCCGCATCCGATACACAGATTCGGGTCAACGTGAGATGCACCGCATGACAGACACCTCGCAGTTTCCTTTTTAACCTGCTCTTCAGTGAGAGTGAGATGAAGGTCTTTGTAAGAAATTGTGTGATCCTCAGAATTGTCCATGCCGGCTTCCTGCCTGCCGGACTTGTCATAATCCGGGAAAGATATATCGTCTTTATTGAGCGGAGTATATGCGCGCCTGTTTCTGCCGATGGTCATGTCAGCCTTAGGTCTGACATAACGGTGAAGGCTCTCAGCAGCCTCATGTCCTGCTGCTATAGCATCTATAACGAATTTGGGACCGGTGTAAACGTCGCCGCCCACAAAAATATCGTCCTGTGCGGTCTGGTAAGTGAATTTGTCGGCGACCGGATAATTGCCGTGCCAGAATTCAACCTTCGTGCCGTCAAGCAGTTTGCCCCACTCGATGGTC
>CADAMY010000033.1 GCA_902789095.1 Oscillospiraceae bacterium
CTTCTGATCAAGGATTTAATATGGAAACTGAAATGATTGATTTTAAAAAATGCACGATAGGCATTGAACTCGGCTCAACGAGAATCAAAGCCGTACTGATTGATGAAAATTATATTCCTGCCGCTTCAGGCGATTATGAATGGGAAAATCAGCTCGCTGACGGAATCTGGACTTATTCGCTCTCTGACGTTCACACGGGCATTCAGACCTGTTTTGCGCATCTTAAAGAAGACGTCAGGAATAAATTCGGCGTTTCGCTTACCGAAGCCGGCGCAATAGGAATATCGGGAATGATGCACGGTTATCTTCCGTTTGATAAAGAAGGCAGGCAGCTTGCAGACTTCCGGACCTGGAGAAACACAATAACAGGCGAAGCCGCCGCTGAGCTGACGAAGCTTTTCGGATTCAATATACCTCAGAGGTGGAGCATAGCGCATCTGTATCAGGCTATGCTCAACGGCGAAGCTCACGTTAATGATATTGCCCGCCTTACAACTCTTGCGGGATATATCCATTACCGCCTTACGGGTCAGCACATTATGGGTATAGGCGAAGCTTCTGGAATGTTCCCTATCGACAGCGGCAAGCTTGATTACGACGAGCGTATGATAAAGCTTTTTGACAGTCTCGCAGAAGAAAAAGGATATGATCTTAAACTGCGTGAAATTCTGCCGGAAGTTCTTTCAGCCGGTGAAAATGCAGGAACGCTGACGGCTGAGGGCGCCGCTTTTCTTGACCCTCAGGGTGATCTGACGGCAGGGATACCCTTGTGCCCCTGCGAAGGTGACGCAGGAACGGGAATGACCGCTACGAATTCCGTCAGAGCGCATACGGGCAACGTCAGCGCAGGCACGTCCGATTTTGCAATGATAGTAACTGACAAGCCGCTCGGAGTTCACCGTGAAATTGATATGGTGACTACTCCGTCAGGTCTTCCCGTTGCTATGGTTCACTGCAACAACTGCACTTCGGATATAAACGCCTGGGTCGGTCTGTTTTATGAATTTGCTCAAACTCTCGGAGCTTCAATTACAAAAGGCGAGCTGTTCAGTCTGCTTTTCAAAAAAGCGCTTGAGGGCAGCCACGACGGCGGCGGAATAGTAAGCTTCAATTATTATTCGGGCGAAGGAGTAACGGATTTTGACGAAGGCAGACCGCTGATCATCCGTCAGCCGGACAGCCGGTTGACGCTTGCTGATTTTATGCGAACTCAGCTTATGTCCGCCCTTGCCACGCTCAAAATCGGTATGGATATTCTGACAGAACGGGAGAACGTAAAAATCGACAGACTTTACGGTCACGGCGGATTCTTCAAAACGCCTGAGGTCGGTCAGCGGATTCTTTCAGCCGCAGTAAACGCTCCCGTTTCCGTTATGGAAACCGCAGGAGAAGGCGGACCTTACGGCATGGCGCTCCTGGCTTCGTTTATGCTCAAAAAAAACGGCGAAACGCTGGAGGATTTTCTTGATAAAAAAGTTTTTGCGTCTGCACAGGTAAAAACGCTCATAGCTCAGAATGACGAAATCGAAGGTTTTTCCGCCTTCCTTGAAAGATATAAAAAAGCGCTGTCCGTTGAGAGGACAGCGGTGGAGGTATTATAATGCTTGAACAGTTAAAAAAAGAAGTTCTGGAAGCTAATTTACTTCTGCCGAAATACGGTCTTGTCACTTTCACTTGGGGCAACGTCAGCGGTATTGACCGTAAGTCAGGTCTTGTTGTAATTAAGCCGTCGGGCGTTGACTACGACACTATGAGCGTTGACGATATGGTTGTTGTTGACCTTAACGGAAACGTTGCCAAGGGAAAACGAAAACCATCTTCGGACACGGCAACTCACATTGAGCTTTACAAAGCTTTTCCTGAATGCGGAGGAATAGTCCACACTCATTCCCGCTGGGCGGCGAGCTTTGCTCAGGCAGGCAGAGGAATACCCCCGCTCGGCACTACTCACGGCGATTATTTTTACGGTGAAATTCCCTGCACCCGTCTGATGACGAATGAAGAAATAGCGGGAGAATACGAAAAAGAAACGGGAAAAGTTATAATTGAAGCTTTTGACGGCAAAAACCCCGAAGCCGTACCCGGCGTACTCGTTCACTCTCACGGTCCTTTCGCCTGGGGAAAAGACGCTTCCGAAGCGGTGCACAACGCCGTGGTTATCGAGGAAGTGGCGTTTATGGCTTTTCACGCAATGATGCTCTCGCCGAATCTTCAGGATATGCAGCAGGAGCTGCTTGACAAGCATTACCTGCGCAAGCACGGCAAGAACGCATACTACGGTCAGTAAATTTAAAATATTTATATGAAACACAAAAAATCCTATCGGCTTTCGTCAATAGGATTTTTGCTTTATAATTTGTTTTTTACACTAACGTAATGACAGCTCAGTCAAGACAAGTTTTTAAATCAAGCAATGTATGCCACGATTTATATTTTTTACTTAGCATGGTTTCAGGATCAAAACTGTCATCTCTTGCTTTTTCAGTCGGATCGTTATTGTAAATGATTGCGTTATAAAATATTTTTTTGATTTACAGTTCAACACCTTCAATATCTATTTTACAGAACAAATGTTCTTTTGTCAATATATATTTTATACTTATTTTAAGAGTAAAAATGATTTTCCGGCATTTTATCGAAAGGAATAAGTCACAAAAACACCAAAACGGTTCTGCAAGGTCAAAATTCGTGACCGGCAGAGCCGCTATCGCTAAAAAGTATTCATTAACGCCTTTGTCAAGGCTTTTGCAAAAGAAAACTGCACACCCTTTAAGATACGCATTGTATCAAAACAGGTGTGCAGTTATGGGAAGCAACTGCAATTATGAAACAAATGCACCCCACCGGGTTAAGGGGTGCATTATAACCTGTCAACCAATCTTTCCGGCGTATCTTTGGTGGTTTTGTGTGTAATATATTTGTTGATAAATAGGGTCTTTTATGCTATACTCATACATGCTGGGAGAGCGGATCTTTTGAAAAAAGCCCAAACAACAGAAAGTCCGAGTGGCTCTCCGTGCCGGCTCTGACGGCAAAAAGCGAAATCGCCGCAGCTTAACCCGCCGCTTCAGACACAGTTGCAGCAGTCAAGATCTTACAGAGAATCGTCCTTTGCACTCAGGTAGTTTTCCTTCAGAAATCTATGCCGCTTGACACAATAAAACTTAAAGTTACATCACAACGGAAAAGAGGCGTTTTATGGATATACTGAGATTTGATTTATCCAAGTCGGGTATGCCGTTTAAAATCATGAACGCGACCAATGGCGGTCCGTGGCACAGACGGCATGCCGATGATCAATTCCGCAGCAATTTTGCGGATTATAAGGCCGCACGCATTCCCTACAGCCGCAACCACGACAGCGCTGTCTGCGGCATTTACGGGGGGCCGTACAGCCACGACGTCAACTGTATCTTTCCGAACTTCGACGCGGATCCGAACAACCCTGCATCATATGATTTTGCCTGTACGGACGAGAGCATTCTGGTCTGCCTGGATGCGGGCACCGAAACATTCTTTCGGCTCGGTCAGACCATTGAGCACCAGATCAAAAAGCATGGCACCCTGCCGCCGAAAGATTTCAGAAAATGGGCAGTGATTTGTGAACATATCATCCGGCACTATAATGAGGGCTGGGCGGACGGCTACCGTCTGAATATTCAGTATTGGGAGATCTGGAATGAGCCGGATTTAGACCCGGACGATGCGCCGAACAAACGCACCTGGGGCGGCACGAAAGCACAGTTTTTTGATTTGTATGAAACAGCAGCCAAGCATCTGAAGCATTGCTTTCCGCATCTGAAAATCGGTGGCCCTGCATTGGCGCATAATGAGCAGTGGGCAGAAGATTTTCTCTGCGCCATGCAGGAAAGAAATGTGCCTATCGATTTCTTTTCCTGGCACATCTACTGCACCCGGCCGCAGGATATGGCAGAAAAGGCAGAGTGGATCAGAATTTTGCTCGATACATACGGTTACTCTCACACCGAAAGCGTCCTCAACGAATGGAATTACGTCCGCGGATGGACAGAGGACTTTGTCAATTCCCTTAAAGTCATCCATGGCGTAAAGGGTGCGGCGTTTATGGCGGCTTGCATGTGCGTTTCGCAAAGCGCGCCTTTGGATATGCTGATGTATTACGACACGCGCCCGTCTGTCTTTAACGGCATATTTGATTTTTACACCTACGAGAAATTGCCCGGATATTATGTGCTGTACTGGTACGGGCAGTTTTACGCGCTGCAGGAAGAAATCCGTGCGGAAAACAGCGTTGACGACGTCTACGCACTTTGCGGCGTGGATGAACGCGGCAAAGTTTCAGCGCTTTTGACCTACTACAGCGATCGTGCCGACGCGGGCGAAAAAACCGTTCATGTGGATTTCGGCAAAAACAGCAGATACGAAGTCTATCGCCTGGACGATGCGCACAATGGTGAAATCGCCGGAACGACCGAAAAACTGACTCTTACCATGAACGTGAACAGCGTTATATGGATCAAAGAGATCGGGACGTGATCGCAAATATGCGGTCAACGGATTCAGATAATCAAAATCGGACGCTCGTCATAGATCGCACCCTGCGGCTTCAAACCGCAGCGAATGCAGTCAAAAAGAGCGTAACAAGCGGTTAAAAAAAGATAAGGCGCTCTGTCCCTGCACATCCGCACACCGAAGAAAAGCAGACAGGCGCTTACCGAATGGGACGATACGGTCTGGATGGTGATGGTTGAAAAAGCGATCGTACACAGAGATAAGTCTATTACATTTGTGTTTTATAATGGCAGCAAGATCAGAGTCGAAGCGTAATTTCGGCTCTGATTTTTCTATTTCAAACAATTTAACTAAAGGTAAAACAATTTGCAAAAAATGCATACCCCTGAGCACCTTTCGTTAAAAAGTATAAATCGCCAAAATATAAAAACGGCTCTGCAAGGTCAAAATTCAAGACCGGCAGAGCCGCTATCCTTAATAAAGTATATGGTTATTTATATCCACAGCCTGCGATATACATCAGCAGAGAATTGAAATACCTTTTCCAAATAAAGTAAGGCACATGCGGCAATTTTGTGGAAGAATGCCGTTATGAATCCGAAAAACGTGTTGCTGTTGTGGACCTTACCGCAAAGCGGGCAGTTGTCCGCGCTGGTCATTTTCTCAGAGCATCGGTCGCACTTGCCGTCGTTGTCAGCGTCCTTGTGACCGGTCGCGGGAACGGTGACGGTCTTGCGTGACAGTTCATCGCCGCAAACGGTGCAGGAAACGACTTCTTCATATCTGCCTGCTGTTTCACACGTCGGCTCGATGATGTTTTCTTTAACCGGCGTACCGGGCGTGTGACCGGGCGCAGGGATTTCAACCTGTTTTCTGGATAATTCCTGATTGCAGGCAGTGCAGCAGATCACTTCATCGCAGGAGCCTGCCGTCTCACAATCGGGAGCAGTTTCGTTTTCGCGCCGTGTTTCTTCGGCGTCCTGCGGATGCAGTTCAGTCAGGTAGCCGGGCGCGTTTTCGCCGCCGTCAAAGCGCAGATATTTTACCCCGTCGCCGAACACGGTATATGCCGAGCCTTTGCCTCCCGTCAATTTTCCGCATTCAACAAACGGTCTTATCAATAATAATGCGTTCGACCAATCCGACGTGCATGGTGCATAGATCGTTTCCAGTGCAGCACAATTTGAAAACACGTATTCGCCGGTCAATTGACATCCGGATGCGAGAGAAAACAGCTTTAATGTTTTAAGGGATTCACAGTCACTGAACATACTCGTGCAATTAAAGTTATTTTGAACGGAAAGCCCGGAAAGATCCAGTTCCGTCAGGGATCTGCAATCGTTAAACATAGCGGAAAAATCGGTTGCGGCAGAGGTATCGAACGAGGACAGATTCAACTCGCGGAGGCTTGAGCAGAATGCGAACATAGCGTAAAAACTCTTAACATTCGCAGTTTGAAAGCCGGAAAGGTCGATTTGGGTCAGATTTGTGCATGAATTGAACATACTTTTCATCGACGTCACGCAGGATGTGTCAAGCTGACGAAGATTGCGAATCTCAGTCAGGTTGGACGCGTTGCAGAACCAACTATTCACATATGCAGGACGCGGACTCCCGTCGATGATCACGGCCTTCATGTTGCTGTACCATTTCCCGGGGATGTTCCACGGCATGGTGTACGCATCCGCCCACTTCTGCGCTTCCACAGTGAACTCCTGCCTGCCTTGTGCGGGACTGTCGCTGATGGTCAGCGTATCCGTGGTGTCGTCGTAGCTCCACCAGACGGATTCGCCCGTCTGTGTCTGGGTATTATTTTTCTTTTCATAAACGGCATACGGTGAAAAATGCTTGAGATTAAGCCTTGTTAAAGGCGCTGCGCTGTTATCTATCAGCATGCTGATCTCGGGAGCGGGCTTTGTACTGACCGCCTCGTCCGTTTTATCGCTGATATAAACAGCCTCGACATCACCGGAATCCCAGTCGTCGCCCAATTCAACATAGCAGTTCACAGGCTGACTCAAATCGGTATATTCGTTACCGTCCGGATCTGTAACACCAATCGTAAAAATCCAAAGCTTATCATCCTTGATTTTGTTTTTGACTTCATCGTCCAGCTGATCGTAATAGGTTTTAAATGCCTGCATGTCTTCCTCATTGTTGAGCCACTTCACCCAGAATCTGGAGCCCGGTTCAAATACGCCGTCGCTATTATCTATTCCGTACCATGCCGAGGTGTCTCCCGATTTCTCTTTCAGCCATAACAGACCGTTTGCATCCATATTTTGTTTTGTAATCTCCGCGCTGGTTGTTCCGCCGGCATCAACATAATTTGTGATGCCGCCGTAGTTGACCGGGGTTCCCCAGGGGCATACTTCAATTTCAAATTCGGTAGCAATTTCGGGTTCGGTATAATAATCTTCTCCAGGCTGTATACGGCATATATAGACGCCGACCTCAACGGGAAATTCCTCAAAAGGAACAAACTCGCTCGTCGTTCCGTCATCGACGTAGTAACCGCATTCCAGCGTGTAATCTACGTTTTGTGTTAAAATGACGTCGTCAATGCCTGAAACCGTCACTTCCGGGCAGTGTCCGTTGCCGTCATAGTAAAAATGAAGCTTTTCCCATGTGACCATTTCCTCTGTCAGTCGTGCCTTGTCATATTCGGCGTTTACAGCCATCGGCGCCATCCCAACGGCCAGCAGGATCGCCAGCAGTAAGGAAAGAATACGGTTCATCTTTTTCATCTTAATTTCCTCCGTGTGATTGTTATGTTCCAATTATACACAATACGCCTGAATATTGAAATACTTTTTCTGATATAACCTGTTAAATTGCAAATATGACTTGTTTTTACCCTGTTTTCGTAGTATACTGTATAAAAAGGAGGCGATTTTGTGAATCAGCAAGCTATCTCCGACCGCTCAGCAGAGCTCATCATGCGCTATTACGACAACGACTATATGCCTTTTCTATCGAGCTTCGCCGACGACGCATTGTGGTACGGTCCTGCCGAAGGGCAGTTTATTCGCGGAAGGGAAGCAATGATACGCGCATGGCTGGCGGAGGAGCACGATCTGCGCTTTACGATAGGCAGCCTCAAGGCCGTGCATATTTCAGCGCACCCGTCTACGTGCAACGTAATGCTGACGTACACGGTCGTCACGCACTACCCGGACGGGCATGATCTGTCGGTTTTTCAGCGGCGGCTGCTGTGCTGGGGTGAACGCAGGGAAAAGGATGCGGACGGCAGCGTGCAAAAAGTCCCGCGCATCCTCGTCTGCCATATCTCCAATCCCCACGGCAAGCATGAAGATGATATGATCTATCCCGTCAACTACTCGCAGGTCTATGCCGGAGAGAAGGCACAGCCGCAGCGCGGCGAACGCATCCACTTTCACGGCGTCGACCGGTCGGATTATTTCTATTTTTCGGACGCCATATACTGGATCGAAGCCGCGAACGACGGCAAGCACAGCGTCCTGCACACAACGAGCGGTGATTTCCGGGTAATGTCGTCCGTCGCGTCGCTTGAAAAACAGTTTCCGCATCTGTTCCTGCGCTGCCACCAGAGCTTTCTTATCAATCCGCACTATTTGCGCAATATCCGGCGTTTCGCCGTCACGCTCGCCGACGGCACGGAACTGCCGATCCCCGAAAAGAAATATACCGCCTTTCGCAATAGAGCTGTAAAGCTGTTTGAAATCGGAATAGAAAGATAATCTTTTCGCTTGTTTCCATTTCAAACAACTTAACGAAAGGTAATAGAATTTTCAAGAAATGCGTACCCCTGAGCACCTTTCGTTAAAAGATTAAAACCGATAAAATGCAAAAACGGCTCTGCGAGGTCAAAATTCGTGACCGGCAGAGCCGCTATCGTTAAAAAGTATTCATTAACGCCTTTGTCAAGGCTTTTTGCAAAAGAAAACTGCACACCCTTACGATACGCATTGTATCAAAACAGGTGTGCAGTTATGGTGGGACTAACGGAGCTGTACTCGAACTATCACCATGTTTCCATGAAGCGTTATTTCAAGTCATACAGCGCGTTTTCATAGTCTTTGACATAGTATCTGATATTTGTCCTTCCTCGCTGAATAATAGTGTGCCCCTCAGCTTCCAGCAGATTCTTTTGCTGTGCCGCTCCCCCGGGATACTTTTCATTCAGTTCGCCATTGGCTTTCAGCGTTCTCCAATAAGGGGTCTTGTCATCGTCTCTCTGATGACTGGCCCAAGCAGCGATAGAGACAAAAATACCAGCCGTAATCGGTTCCGTGAAATCTGCGCCGGATTGTTTGGCAAAGTATTCTCTTATCTTTCCAACGGTCGTCAGCTTTCCGCAGGGGATCCTTTTCATAACTGCGTCGTAATCAATAGGCGGCGCAAAATACATCCTGTCTCCGCCATATTTCTCAATACTGGCTTGGTCCGTAATCGTCTGAAACTTTGGCATATCCTTGCTGTCATGCAGCATCGCGTTAAAATCTTTTTTCTTTTCATTCGCCATACTTGTCACCTCTGAGTAAAGTATAAATACGAAATGTACCATATGCAATGAAAAAAGTCCTCGCCCGACGCCTTGTTTTTAGACAAGGGTTCGAGTAAGGACTTTTTGGTGGACCTGGTGGGATTCGAACCCATGACCTCTCGGATGCGAACCGAACGCTCTCCCAACTGAGCTACAAGCCCTTGTGCATTAGAATTATATTATAATTCCGATGATTTGTCAAGGCAAAGATTTATTTATTTTCTTCGCCGGGATAATTATATTCAGAATCCCCGAAACCGAGAAATATTATAAACAGCCAAGGAAGAAGCAGCAATCCCCAGCCAAACTTTTTGCTCTTGCCGAATACCTGCGCCAGTTTGAATGAATAAATGATAAAAAAATAAATATTGACAAGCGGGATCAGCAGGAGCAAAAATTTCTTTCCGTTTCTCGTTATGCTCCTGACAACTATATAAAGCCTGTAAAACGGTATAAATATCTTCCACCCGTCAACTCCCATTTTAACAAAAACCATCCACCACGCCGTTACAAGAAGAACGGTTATGATAGCATAGATCATTCCGTTGAGTCCGTGAGAAAAGATATATACAAGCTCCTTGCTTTTTTCAATCAACGTTGATATCAAGACCACACTCTCCTCATTTATTCTTGCCGGAATAAATCTGAAGCAGCTCTTCGTCGCTTATCAGATTATTGTTGCCGTCCGAATCCTTCCAGTACCACCAATGAAGCTTTTTCGGATCTGCAGTTTTAACCGTTGCGTAATAAATAGAGCAGCGAAGCTGATAAAGTATCATTTTATCCTCAGCCGATTTATTAATACTGCATAATTGATAATAAAGCTCCTCTGCGTCCTGCATTTTAAGCTCGCTGACCTTTGAAAAGCCGAGCGCTTTTATCGCTTCGATCCCGCTTTGCTCTATGCCCGGAATTTTATCAATTATCTCTGTTTTTTTATCGGAGCCGGATTTGAAAAAGAACATGATTATTCCCCCGCCTATTGACTTTTTTAAGAATATTATTTATTATAAAGAACGCTGCTCGCCTTGTGAGCAGTTTTGCTTAATTTTTTATATTTTATCATCAGATAAAGATTTTTGCAATATGTCAGAGGTAATATTTATGAGAATGAGAAGAAAGAAAAATCTTGATACAAGACTTGAAAACTGTGCGGATAATCTTTTTGAAATACACTCAGACGAGCTGAACTTCAACATCGCTGCGCAGAAAAAAGAGTATCTTGATTTCGCTGCGATTTTCGGCAATGACAATCCGCTGATTCTTGAAATCGGATGCGGCAAAGGTCAGTTTGCGTGTGAATTTGCTCTGCTTCACCCCGAATACAACATCATAGCCGTTGAAAAATACGGCAACGTAATCGTTCAGGCGTGTGAAAAAGCAAAGGCTGCAGGAATAAAAAACGTATTTTTCATCAAAGGTATGGCGGAATATCTGCCGAAATATATTCCCGACGGCGTAATAGAGCGGATATATCTGAATTTTTCGTGTCCGTTCCCGAAAAGCAAATACGCCTCTCACAGACTCACTCATAAAAGATTCCTTGAAATATACAAGCCGCTTATGTCAAAGGACGCTGAAATCCATCAAAAAACCGACAATATGCACTTCTTTGAGTTTTCTATCCAATCGCTCTCGCAGAACGGATTCAAGCTCAAAAATATTTCGCTTGACCTGCACAACAGCGGCATTGAAGAAAACATAGTAACGGAATATGAAAACCGATTTGCTTCAATGGGTATGCCGATTTACAGGCTCGAAGCGTATATTGACTAAATCATGAATTATAAAACACACTCCGGAATCATCTGACAGATTTTCCTGAGTGTGTTCTTTTTATTTTCTTGCAAATTTTTTATATACCCAGGCTCTTACCTTGCCCGGTAAAAGTCCTGCAATAATAAACCGTTCAGCGTAATTCACCGCAAACTTCGTAAAGCTTATCATATCATACTCACGCAGCAGCTTCTGAATTTCCATCTCTTTTTTAAAATATTTCAGTCCGCCTCTGCGGTCGTACATTCCGTCGCCGATTCTTGCGTGAACTATCGGCTCAGGCAGATTCGCAAGCTTAAAATTATTGTGCGCCAGCCTTATCCACAAATCATAGTCTTCATTCCACAGCATGTCACGATAACTGCCGACGCTGATGACATCCGATTTTTTAAACATGACCGTCATGTGATTCATGGGATTGCGGCTTCGCATAAACTTTTTGATTTCTTCGTCAGATTCCGGCACCACTCTCATGCAGACAACTTCCGCAGGGTCTGATTCAAATTCTTCAATCTGACCGCCGAGGACTGATATATCGGGGTGAGACTCAAAAAAAGCAAGCTGTTTTTCGCACCTGTCGGGGAACGCTATATCGTCAGTATCCATTCTGGCAACAAGCTCGTTCCTGCATTCTTTAACGCCTTTGTTAAGAGAAGGACCGAGACCGAGATTTTTTTCGTTCACAACCGTTCTGAAAATTCCCTGATGCTCTGCTGAGAAATCAGCGATAACCTTATAAAGCTCATCGGTGAGCGGTCCGTCCTCAATTAAAATGATTTCATCGGGCGGAACAGTTTGTTCTGCCATCGAGACGAGCGCAAGCCGCAGGAATTCAGGCTTTTCTTTTTTATATACAGACATAAGCACGCTGTACTTTTCCATCTTCATCACCTAATAAAAATATTTAAGTCGAGTGATACTTTATCTGAAGCAATCGTGAACGAGGCTGATGATCACATCCTGCTCTTCGGGAGTCATTTTATTGTCGCTGGGCAGACAAAGTCCCCTTGCAAAAACATCCATACCGACGTCAAGCGCTCTGCCTTTTTCAATGTATGCGTTGCTCTGCCCTCTGCCGTTTCCTTTTGCCGTAATAAAAGCGTGAGTGCGGTAAATAGGCTGGGCGTGCATAGGTTTCCAGATAGGTCTGCCCTCTGCGTTATAATCGGCGAGGACTTTCAGAATCTCCGTCGGGCAGGATTTGCCCGTTTCGCTGTTGTAAAGGGCCCTGCTGTCATCCCTTACCTGGGCGCACATTGCGTCTTCATCAATTATCATACAGCTCAGCCAGAAATTCGGCACGGATTTATTTTCATCATAAGGATTCATCTTTACGGGCAGATCGCTGAAGCCTTCTTTATATCTTTCATAAATTGCTTTTTTCTGAGCAATATGCTCGTCAAGATAAGGGAACTGTCCCCTTACGACGCCTGCTATAACGTTGCTCATACGGTAATTGTAGCCGATTTCCTCGTGCTGATACCACGGCGCTGCTTCACGGGACTGGGTGCTCCATTTGCGGACTTTGTCTGCGTCGTCCTTTGAATCAGTCAGGAACATTCCGCCGCTTGAGCCTGTGATTATCTTGTTGCCGTTGAAAGAGATACAGTTGTAATCGCCGAATGAGCCTGTCTCTTTCCACTCGCCGTCAAGCAGATATTCAGCTCCCAGACTTTCCGCTGCGTCTTCAACTATTGAAGCGCCGTGCCTGCGGCAAATCTCCCTGAGCTCCTCGATTTTACCCGGTGTGCCGTAAAGATGAGCCAGCACGACAAGTTTAGTATCGGGATAAATCTCAAAAGCTTTTTCAAGAGCTTCGGGGTCCATATTCCACGTATCGTACTCAGTATCTATAAATACAGCCTCGCCGTCTTCATAAGCTATGGGATTTATCGAAGCGTCAAAAGTCATATCGCTTGCAAAAACCGTATGCTTGTCAAGCGTGCCTGCGTTCGGTCTTGCCTGACCGTAATGCTTTTCGCCTGCAAGCTTCGTTGCAAGATGAAGAGCGGCAGTGCCCGCGCTCAGAGCCACGGCATATTTAACGCCGATATAATCGGCAAGCAGAGTTTCCGTCTCGTTGATGTTTCTGCCGACGGTACTCATCCAGTTCGTATCAAAAGCCTCTTTCATATATTTGAGCTCGTCGCCGTGCATCGTGGGCGAAGAGAGCCATATTTTATTTTCAAAAGGTCTGATTCCGTCAGATTTTTTAAAAGCCATAAAATTACCTTCCCGATAATCAGGCAATACTTTTAACCCGATTATATTTTTAATAAAATAATTATACCATTGAGATATATAAATTACAAGTATTTTATTTTAATTAAGACAGGCGGTAAAATATTTACAAACTGTATTTGAATATGATATAATATTTAAAATAATAAAAAAGCGATGTGACAGGTATGAAGAAAAAACTGCTTTGCATATTCCTGACAATTATTATACTGAACGGCTATTCGGTAACAGGCTTTGCCGCATACGAAAACACTCACGTCAACACGGGAAATCAGGCTGAGGATCTGCTCGCCGTCGCCATGACACAGAGCGGATATATGGAAGGCAGTCTTGAGGGCACCGTTCAGGGCAGCAACAACTACACAAAATACGGCGTCTGGTGGACTGACGCAACGAACTGGGGCGTTGACTACTCCCATTCTGCGTGGTGCTCGATGTTTGTTTCGTGGTGCGCATGGCAGGCAGATATTCCGGCATCCGTTTTATACAGAACAGCAGGCTGTGACGAAGGCGTAAAAAAAGCTAAGGAGAGAAACACCTGGCATTTTTCACCTGCCAACGGAGGAAACTACACACCTAAACGAGGCGACCTTATATATTTCGGAACGTTAAGCGACTCGAATCACGTCGGCATAGTCCGCTCCGTAAGCGGTGCAAAAGTTTATACTATTGAAGGCAATTCGTCAAACAAGGTAAATCAGGTATCGTATTCGCTTACTTCATCATCGATTCTCGGTTACTCCTCCCCTGCTTATACCGACACTTCGTCAGGCTCGCCGCACTCATCTGCGCTCATTGACAAACTCGAAAAAGCCGACAAACATTACTGCGACGTTTCAAAATGGCAGGGAACGGTTGACTGGTCAAGCGCGGCGGCAGACGTCGACGGCGTTATCATCAGAATCGGCTACCGTGCATCATCGTCACGCTCGCTGATAATCGACCCTTATTTTTTATCAAACTACACCGGCGCCAAAGCGGCGGGGCTTGACGTCGGCTGTTATTTTTACTCTGACGCTCTTACAAATGCCGATGCCGTTGAAGAGGCCGACTGGATCGCCGAAAAGCTCGATTCATACGGATGCAGGATGGAACTTCCCGTTTTTCTTGATATTGAAAGCAGTTCCATGCAGTCGCTGTCAAAATCCGCTCTCACGGGAATCGCCAGAGCTTTCTGTGACGAAATGCTCGTTCAGGATTATCTGCCCGGCACCTACGCCAGCAAAAGCTGGGCAGTTTCCGAAATAAACCTTGCCGACGTTGAGGACTGCGCAATATGGATAGCCCAGTACAATACTTCGTGCACGTACACGGGTCACTACGATATGTGGCAGTACACCGATAAAGG
>CADAMY010000034.1 GCA_902789095.1 Oscillospiraceae bacterium
TTTAACTTCGGTATCAGCAGAAGGAGTAATAAACTGAACGGAAGGTCTTTCAGCCTCAGTCTTTTTAACAAGGAAAGTCTGAAGATAAAGGATTCCGCCGGGGCCTGTGAAATAAGCTCTTACATAGCTGTTTATTTTATTCTCAAATTTGTTGAGATCAAATACAACTGTGTTTTCGCTGAGCGTTGTGTCTATTGTTTCAACAAGGTTGCCGTCTGCTACCATTCTTGCCTTGTTTGCGTTCTTGACTGTAACGATGATCTGGTTCTTTTCTTTATCTACGCCGACATAGGAAACAGATGGATATTCGCCTGCTGCATTGAATCCGTCGCCGAGCTCATAAGGATTCTTGGAATTCTTTGAGCAGGTATAGAACTGACCTGATTTCATGCACGCTTCGATATTCTTGGCTCCCCTGTCGTTTGAAGGCATGATAAAGAACTGAGCGTTTCTGTCGCAGTCTGAAAATTCGTGAGCGTCATCTTCACAGAAAACAAACATATTGATGCCCTGAGGAGCAAGAATCTTCATTGTTTCATCGTAAAGATAGCGGTCGTTTCTCGTTCTGTTATCGGATGTATTTACAAGTTCCATACCGATACAGCCTCTGATTTTGCTCTCAGAGTAATCCGCTCTGTTGGGGCAGTAATCCTGATAAACAGAAGCAAAATCATTAACGAAATCAGCATTATATATACCGATATCGCTCTTTGCCTTTGCCCATTCACCGACGTGGTTGATATGAGTTATACCGCCTGCATCATAGTTTGTTTTAACAGCCGAGCGGGGCCAGGATTCACTTATACCGAGCATGCCGTGACCTGCGTCAACAAAATAACCGTTGATGTGGCACTTAACGGTGGACATACCGTTGAGCTCAATACCGAGAGGGATCTCTGTCATACCGTATCCTCTGGCGCCGGAGCCGCCTTTGACCGCACCTGAACCTGTCGTTATTTCCTGATATCTGGTGTTGTCAAATTCATCAAGTCCTCCGTGAGCAAAGAACTGATAATCAAAGATCGTTATACGTTTCTGACCGCTCGTCCAGCCGTAGTTGACTGTACCGTGGTCGGTAAGCGAAAGCGCGTCGTAACCGAGACGATAGTATTCCTCTATCATGTCTTCGACTTCAACATCCGCATCGCTTCGCGTGGTGTGAACATGTGTTGCGGCTTTATACGGTTTCCAATTTTCCCAGTCAACGTTTTCATACGTACTGGTAATATCGAAATGGTAATTGCCGATCACATCGTCTGTTGCCGCATAAGCCGACATGCCTATCGAAAAAGTTGTAATGATAAGCGCCGCCGTTAAAGCAACAGAAAGGATTTTTAATAGCTTTTTCAATTACGTCACTCCTTTTCCTGTGTATGTTCATTCGGAGTATCAAGCATGCGGTGGGGATGATTCAAAGCGATTGCATTGGCAAAAAACTGCCGTGGTAATCTGTTCTTTAGAAGGATCTGCATCGTTTCTTGCGCTTCCGAGCGAAAAATGGACTCAATTATCCAGTTAAATTTATTTTACTAAATATCCCATTAAATTTCAAGCAAAATAAATAAGGTAATTCAATTCTGTATATTTAAACAATTTACAACAGCAAAAACTGTTTGATTTAACAAAACATTTACTCAGAAGAAAACCCGGAAAAGACATTGCCTCCTCCGGATTTATTATTCAAAAATAGTATTGCTTACTGTTCAAAAACATAGCTGCCTTCAGCAAGCTTGATTACGACGCAGCCTTTTTCATTTTTGAATTCGCTGATAGAATGCTCTTTTCCGTTCAATGTCAGCTTCTTTGCAAATACGGGAAGATAAAGCGTTGCGCTCGTTCCCTGAGGAACAGTGCATTTATATGTGAATGTTTTGCCTTTTTCCCATTCGCTTGTTATTGTGCCGTTAGCGGAATCAAATGAAGCTTTGATATGAGTCATCGGCTTCTGACCTGCAGGCAGATCATCGCCTTTTCTCATATCAACGCGAGGCTGAAGAATGAAACTTGCAAAGCCGGGTTCTGACGGCTCAATTCCAGCAGCATAACGGTAAATCCATTCTACGACAGAACCGTAAGCATAGTGGTTGAACGAATTCATGCCTACGTCGCCGAATCCGTTTTCAATAGTGTAGGAATTCCAGCGCTCCCAGATAGTCGTTGCGCCCTGGTCAATACTGTAAAGCCATGAAGGCTCATTGCGCTGCATAAGCAGAGAATACGCCATATTGTCCTTGCCGTACTTTGAAAGCGTCGGGCAAAGGTTATATGTACCCAGGAAACCTGTTGAAAGGCGGAAGCCGTTATCTCTTATCTGCTGTTCAAGCTCGTCGGCAACTTTTTTAGCATAATCACCGTCAAGCAGATTGAACGCAAGTGAAATAACTTTGTCTGTCTGAGTCTTGCCTATCAGCTTGCCGTCAGCCATGAAATTCTCAACAAAATAGTCATAAGCTTTTTCACGAAGCTTTCTGTAATGCTCGGCACGGTCC
The DNA here is from genome assembly GCA_902789095.1 of Oscillospiraceae bacterium. Taxonomy (GTDB): domain Bacteria; phylum Bacillota; class Clostridia; order Oscillospirales; family Acutalibacteraceae; genus CAG-488. The sequence goes on from CADAMY010000034.1 coordinate 2,490, forward strand.
TCTTTATCAATAGCCTCGCTCATTTTTATCATCAAATCAATATCATGAACAAAATATGCGGATGAAATAAATTCATTTTCGCAGTAATCATAAGCAAGCCAGTCACCGTAGCGGGGAATGGCACCTGACATACCGAAATTGATTACAAGGTGAGAAATATATTTTTCCATTGACGTATAATGATCTTCGATAATTGACTTATCGCCGTACATCATATACATATTATATGGAACGATTATACCAGCGTCGCCCCATGCGGATGCATTCTCCGAACGGCAGCACTGAGCGCGCGGAATAACGTCGGAATATGCGCCTTCATCGCTTTGAGAATCGCGGGCATCCTGAAGCCATTTCTTCATAAAGCCTGAAACGTCGGCATTGTAAGCGGCGGTTACGCTGAAAGCCTGCGCGTCACCCGTCCAGCCGAAACGCTCGTCACGCTGAGGGCAGTCGGTCGGTATGCTCAGATAGTTGCTGCGCTGACCCCAGAGAGTATTTGAAATAAGCTTGTTGACAAGCTTATCGGAAGTTTCTAATTTTCCTGTTTCTCTTGTGTCGGAACCTACGACCTCAGAAACAAAATCAATAAGCTCATATTCTCCTTCTGCGGTGAGTTCAACGTATCTGTAGCCGAAGAAAGTGAACGTAGGACGGTAAACTTCTTCCCCTTTGCCAGCAAGAACATAATATGCCTTAGCAAGAGCTGAGCGAAGATTAACCGTATATACAGAACCTTTTGGTCCGTCGTTGCCTCTTGAGATTTCGCCGCTGTCATTCAGGAATTCCGCAAAACGCATTTTAATAATGGTGCCGCTCTCGCCCCTGACTTTTATTTTTGCCCAGCCGACCATTTCCTGACCGAGATCGATAGTAACCGTCTGACCCTTTTTAACTTTAAGAGGCAGAGAAGCGTTTTCGCAAGCAACGTTCACCTCGCCGTAATCAGAACCGTTATAATTGACGCCGTCAGTTACGGTAATTTTTTCCGCTTTAAGATTCAGATTTTCTCTGACTCTTACGTGAGGGCCGACAAACTCTGAAAGCTCGCCTGTAAAATAATTGGCAATTTCCGCATTTTTCCATTCGTCAACTTTGAATGAGCCAAGCGACATCTCAGTATAATCAGGCTCTCTGCCGTCACGGTATTCGCCGTCCCAGATATCAGCCGTTCTTATCTGACCGCAGACGTCGGTTTTCCACGTTTCATCAGTAGTGCAGATATCCCTGCCGCTCTGCTTAATGCACGCTATAAAAGCAGGCTCGCCATTACCGTAATAAGGCGCAACGTTTCTGCCGACATACCATCCGCTCGCAACGACGGCAAGAATACGGTTGGTTCCCGAAGTGAGATATTCGCTGATATCATATTTTATATAAAGAGCTCTTTTATGGAAATTGGTGCATCCGGGTTTCATTTCGTCGCTTCCGACACGTTTGCCGTTGATAAAAACGTCAACACAGCCCAAAGCAGAGAAGTAAAGATAAGTATCCTCAGTACTTCCGATAATAAAATCTTTTATAAATACGGAAAGTCCGTCATCTGAAATAAGATCAGTATGCTGATACAATCGGCTGCGCTTAATCCAGTTTGACGAATCAATGTCAAAATAAGGTTCGTAATCCGAATTTCTTATAAATTTTGCACGTTCAAATAATTTATTCATATAATACCCCTTTCGGTATATTCAGCTTTTACGCTGTTTTTATTATAAAAAACATGACGCATTATGTCAATAAAATAAACAAAAAAATCCGGAATCATAGACTCCGGATTGTGAATATTTATTTAAGAAGGCTTTCGTCAAGCTTGCAGCCGTAAGCCGCAGCGCATTCGGCAAGCTTATCCTCAGGGATCGTCTGAAGCATCGGAAGACCTGTTGAAAGCATACGGATATAAATTTCCGCCGACTTTTCGACCGTGTGCATAAGTCCGAAAGCAAGATCAAAATCGTTGCCCGTTACAAACATTCCGTGATGAGCCCAAACAACTATATCAAAGCGTTTCATAAGTTCGCTTGTTCTCAGCGCAATTTCCGCTCCTCCGGGAATCATCCATTCAACAACACCTACGCCGTTGGGATAAACTATCGGGCATTCAGTCATGCTCTGCCAGAGAATCTTTGAAAAAGTTTCATGATTAAGAGGAAGAACAAACGTAAGCGCAATAATATTTACCGGATGCGCATGATAAATGACTCTTGATGCGCCGTTGGTCTGAGCCGCTTTTACGCTGTGGTTGAGATAGTGGCTCGGGAATTCGCTTGTCGGTCCGCCGCCGTTTTTAAGACCCCATACTATTCTGTAGCTGTCGCCCTCTGCATTGATTTCAACAATGCAGATATTTGCCTCAGGGTCAAGGCTCATATTTCTGAAATATTTGCCTGTGCCTGTTGCCATAAAATACTCGCCCGCAAGATTTTCGGCTTTAACGCCCATATTCACCCACGGTTTGTCGTATTTAAAATCAGGTTTACATTCTTCGACTTCGGCATCTGTCATACGGTAAGTAAGATTACCGCCGTTTCTTTCATGCCAGCCCTGCTGCCATCCGTCATCGCAAAGACGGACAAAGCCTTTTAATACTTCACTTTCCAATACTGCCATTTTTACACCTCTGAATTCAAAATAACATATTTATTTTAGTACCAGTCAGGTATAAAGTCAAGCATTTTATATCATGTTATTGCTGTTCCTTTTTTTCAGGCAGCAAATTTCCGGCAGAATTGCTCTCATCAAAGTATAACGCTGTTGTTCCCGTATTTCTGTAAAGTTTCATTATCTCGTTTTTCATAGCTATTTTATTTTCAGCGCTGAAATTGCCGAGAGGGTCATATATCAGCACAAGCTCGGGCGACAAGGCAAAAATCCTGCCAAGCTCCGCTTTAAACAACTGCTCCGCACAAAGCTCTGTCGGCTTTTTGTCAAGATAAGATTCAAAATCAAAGAGCTTAGCTGCTTTGGTGATTTCATTATTGATTTTATCTTTATCAGCGCCTATGCGGTTTAGTGAAAATAATAGATTCTGATATATGCTCAAATGAGCGTAAAGGGTGCTTTTACTGAAAATCAGACCTATATTTCTTTCGCTTGCGTGAACGTCGGCAATACTTCTGCCTCCGATGATTATTTCGCCGCGGCTTACAGCTTCAAGACCTGATATCATACGAAAAAGCGACCTGCCGGCTTCAGGATTTTTTACCGGCAGAATAAACATTGTTCCCTTGCTGACCGTAAAATTGAAAATTTCAGATTTTTCACTATTGTTGTTTTCTGCAGCAAGATTTTTTATAATCAGTTCCGCCATAACATCACCTCTTTTATAAGCGGTAAATAATATATATTTAAAATTGTATAGTTTTATTCCTTATATATACTTGTATCTTTTTTCTCATTATGATATAATTAAAAAAATTATTTCAGGTGTTTATATGAATTGTTTTCCTGTTGCAAAAATTCATAACGGCTATGCTTCAAAATTCGGCATCCCGAAGCAAAGCAGTATTGCAAAAACCATAATTTCAGAAATAGTATTTGAGCCTGAATTCAGAAATCCAGACGCTATCAGAGGACTTGAAGGATTCAGTCATTTATGGCTTATATGGGAGTTTTCGGAATCAGAGCCGAGCCGCTCGCTTACCGTAAGACCTCCGGGACTGGGAGGAAACAAAAGGATGGGCGTTTTTGCAACGCGTTCCCCTTTCAGACCAAATCCCATAGGTTTATCCTGCGTTGAAATCGCCGGGATCGATTATGAGTGTGAAAATGCTCCTGTTATAAAAGTGCTTTCAGCCGACCTGATGAACGGCACGCCTATACTTGATATTAAACCGTATCTGCCGCAGTTTGACAGCAAGCCCGAGGCAGCGGGCGGTTTTTCAAAAGATTTAGCCGTAAACCGTTTTGAAGTAATTATACCCGAAAAATTAAGGCTTATTTATCCCGATTCTTTTTTATCGGACGTTACGGCGATTCTTTCAAACGATCCTCGCCCTCAGTACCACAATGATCCCGAGAGGATTTACGGCTTTGTTTATGACGGCAGAGAAATAAAATTCAGAGTTTTTGAACATACGGTTGAGGTAACCGATATATCGGAAGTTTGACTGAAAGACTATTCAATCTCTGCGTTTTTTCTGAAAGCAAGACAGTATTTAATTTATATTATACAGCGCGAAAGGTTATGGTATTAAAATGTTCAGACCCATGAGAAGATCAAGACAGCAATTAAGCGAGGAAGAATGCTTACAGATTCTGAATAACGGAAAGGACGGAGTATTAGCCGTTCACGGAGATAACGGATATCCGTATGCCGTACCGCTTAATTACATATATTTAAACGGCGCTGTTTATATTCACTGCGCCAAATCAGGACATAAACTTGATGCGATCAAAGGCAACTGCAAGGTTTCATTCTGCGTAGTGAGCGAAAACGAGATACTCCAGCCGAAATACACAACTCTTTTCAAAAGCGTAATCGTTTTCGGCAAAGCGGAAATTATTGAAGACAAAGATGAGATGTACCGCGCAGTAAAAGCCATTGCCGAAAAGTACTGCCCTGATTATAAAGAAGGAATAGAAAATGAGATCAAGCGCGAATGGGATCTGCTCTGCATGGTTAAAATAAATCCTGATCATATTACCGGAAAGCAGTGTAAAGAATTCTTAAAATAATAGATGAACGGAGATTTTTTATGAAAAATGCCGGCAAAAAATTAATGTGCATTGTTATATGCACACTTATCGTTTTCACTTCAGCATTAGTCCCTGTTTCAGCAAATGAAAATATCGTACCCGAACACAAGGTGGTTTATGACATCGACGACCCGGGTTACAATGAAGGCGAGCCTCATCTTACAACAGCCGAAATTTTCAGCGGTATTGACAGGCTCAATGTTATCTGTGAAAAATTCTTCGGTTTCAAGCCGTTCAACGGTGAAAAACTAAAAGTTAAAGCCGATGGAATAATGGCGGATATATTTCGCAACTGGTCTGAGTCTTCAAACCAAACTCTTGATTTTGATCTGATTCTTGAATCAATACCTAATATCGGATACGGAGCAGAAGAAATAACAACGCTTTTCCATCTTTCTCCCGAAGTATTCAATGACGCTCTCAAGCAGAAAGCCGCCGAGTTTTCCGCATCCGGCAAGCAGTTTTCCTCATTTTTCATTACGTTTATGAGAGTATATCTTCTTGTAATAGACGACGTAACAATCACGGCTTACCCTAATGAACAGACTCCTGATATATATAATGTGAAAATTGTAATAAAATATAAAGACGGTCAGGAAGAAACTTTTGACACAGGTATGGTCTATAACGGCATCACAAAGGTTTTCGGTACTAAAAGCAAAGGCGGAATTTTCGGATTCAACGTGGACACGAATGATTACACCGTATTTGCAGTAACTGACCCGTGGCAGAGAAATTTCGGATTCTGCCTGTTTTATGATTTTATGGCAAACGCTACTAAGCTGTATGATTACAAAGAAAAAAGAATCACCTTCACATACGACGATAAAGAATGGCTGTTTGAAATTTGGAAAGGCAAATATCATCAGATCGGCATAGGGGCTGAGCTAGGGATGTATAACCGTCCTGCGGGAATCACAAAAACTTCGTTTTACAATTGCGCTCAGGATGAAGATATGATGGTTATGTCTCTTGAACTTTATCAGGGCAGCAGGCTCATCTTTTCAAGAAAGCCTCAGCTTCACTGGTGGCTGGTTGGTTTCTGTATTGAAGAAAGGATATATGACGCAGATTTTCTCACGGTTAAGGGAACCATTGATTTTCCTGACGAGGGAATGGCTGAAATATTTACTGATACGGCAAGAGATCTCGGCATAACGGTCACAGTTAATAACACCCATGTTGAATGGGCATGGTAAGCAACAATTTGTCTTTTAACTTTTAATCCCCGGATAACCGGGGATTATGTACTATATAACGAAATTTTAATAAAAATTGTTTACAGTTAAACCGCTCAGATGTTATAATAATAGTAATAGAAAAAGATTTATTAATCTTATAGTTGATCAAAAAGGATGTTGAATATGACCTCAAAAAAGAAAAGCATTATTTCGCTGATTCTAAACGTTATAATCATTATCAGTACCGTTTACGCAATTTCTCTGTTTTTCACCACAACGCCCGATCAGGGTAATATGCAGGTTTCGGGAATGGAATTTCTGAGATTTTTTACAAATCTTTCCAATATTTTTGTTTCCATCGCTTCTCTGGTAATGATTGTTTTCAATATCCGCAGCATGCGGACAGGTTCTGACGTTTTCCCGAAATGGGCAATGCTGCTGAAATTCACGGCAACTATATCGGTAAGCGTAACTTTTATAACAGTTGTTGTATTTCTCGGACCTATGTTTATGGCTATGGGTCAATCATATTGGGTAATATTCGCAGGCAACTGCTTTTTCCTGCATTTTACAACGCCCGTTATCGCCATAATCTCAATTTTATTTTTTGAAAAATGCGAAACATTTGAAAAGAAATACGCATTTTTAGGTTTACTGCCGACTTTTCTGTATTCGATAGTTTATGTTACGATGGTTGTTTTTGTAGGTAAAGATAACGGCGGCTGGCCTGATTTTTACGGATTTACGTTCGGCGGTAAAATGTATTTTGTTCCGATAAGCCTGACTGCCATGTATGCTCTTACCATTCTGCTCAGTCTTACAGAATGGAAAATCATACAGAAAATAAACGCAAAACATCAAATATCAAAAAAATAAAATAGTAACTGTTACAATTAAATAATAAAATAAATATCTGAAAATTTTTTCCTGAATATTTATCCGAATTTGTGACAAGATAATTTCGGAGGTGTCGATGTGGAAAAGCTTTTCAGATATTTCAGTTTAGTTCTGTTTTTCGTCTTCGTCTGCAGTGCTGTTCTGATGCTGATTATCTTCGGTTATTCCAGAATACCGGATGAAATTTCCATGCAGGAATTCAATTCCATGTCTGCAAACGGAACTTATATCTGTCAGGCGCTCAAAGAAACCGCTGTCAGCAAAGGTATTTCCGACAGCAGCCGCTACGAGACCTCTGTAATGCTGTTCAACATTTTTCCTATTAAAAACGCCGGAGTAAGCGTTTCCGAAAGGAAATACGTTGTACCGGGAGGCAACATTTTCGGTATAAGACTTTACACACAGGGTGTTATGGTTGTAAAAATTGACGGCGTTCCGACTCAGGACGGTAACGTAAACCCCGGAGCAAAAGCAGGACTGAAAACAGGTGATATTATTTTGAGCGCAGACGGTGTCAGCGTCAGTGATAATGCGTCGCTTTCAAAAATAATCTCTTCATCCCAAGGCAGAACAATCGCTCTGAAGATAAAGAGAAACGATGAATATCTCGATTTACAGTTCACTCCTGTTTTTTCGTCGTCAGACTCGGTTTACAAAGGCGGATTATGGATTCGCGACAGCACTGCGGGTATAGGCACTATGACCTATTATGACAGACGCACCGGCACTTTTGCAGGTCTCGGTCATGCGGTATGCGATGTTGACACAGGTGAAATCATGCCTCTTTCCGGCGGCGATGCTGTTGAAGCCGTCGTAAAGGGCTGTTACAAGGGTTCAGGCGGTATTCCGGGCGAGCTTTGCGGAGTTTTCAGTTCCAAGAGTATGGGTGAGCTTTATATCAACGGAAATACAGGTATTTTCGGCGTACTAAGCGACTTTGATAAAACTAAAGATCTTATTCCGGTCGCTCTGCCGGCAGAAGTAAAGCCGGGCAAAGCGCAGATAATAAGTACAGTTGATGAAAACGAAGAAAAGTATTACGACATTGAAATCACTAAAGTGTACCGTGATGCCGCCGACCAGAGAAATCTTGTTATCAAAGTTACAGATGAGGAACTGATTGAAAAAACAGGCGGTATAGTTCAGGGTATGAGCGGCAGTCCTATAATTCAGAACGGTATGCTCGCAGGCGCAGTTACTCACGTTTTTGTTGATAATGCGCGCGAAGGATACGGCATACTGATTCAGAATATGACCGACACTCAGGCTCAGCTCGAACAAAACCTTGCCGCAGATAAAGCAGGATAACAGCTAATGGCTGCTTATCCTAATTTGTACATATTCCCCTAAGGAGGCCGACGCATGAAGATTCATCAGATAAAAAAAGCAAGCAGGCAATGCCTGAAAGGAAACGTAAAAAAATCCGCCGTACTTCTGATTTATATTATTCTTAACGTCGCTGTTCTTACGGCTGTACCATATCTTCTGAATAATCACGTTTCTTCATTTACAGGTATTCTTACCGCCTGCGCCGCAGTGCTGATACTTAATCTGTTTTCTTATTCAACTTTTATGACAGGACGAAGCGCATGGTTTTTATTTTACAAAAAAAAGAAACGACTGCTGAAAACGATTTACTGGTTTTCTCCTTCAAGATTATCTAAATCTTTAGGAACGTATTTGTCTCTGCTCGTCAGAAAAGCAGCTCTGGCATCAGCGTTTCTTCTGCCGGGGGCTGCGATAATTGTTTCAGCGGTCATACTTGCGCTCAACGGCGGAGTGGAATTCAACCTTTTTGTTTCTTGGATCGCAGGCGGAGGTGTTATACTCATTTCCGGCGCTGTTTTTATGATGATAGTAATTCAAAGATACTTTCTTGTGCCGTATATCAGAGTTGAAAATCCTAAGATGAAATCAAAAGAAATCTTTGCCCTGAGCCGAAGAGAAATGAACGGGAATATGAAAAAAGCCTTCCTTCTGAAGCTGAGTTTCGCTCCGCTTTTTTTAATATGCTTAACTGTTTTGCCGATACCTTACGTCTGGAGTTATTATAATCAGTCATGCGCTCTGCTTGCAAAAAGTTTAAGAAAAAGCGAAGTATAGACTTATGCGGATTATACAGAAAGCCAAAAACCGATGCGTACAAAACGCACCGGTTTTCTAAATTAAAATACATATAACAGCAGAAGCATAATTGCTCCGTAAAGAGTACACAATCCGAGCAGAACCTTATCGTGAACAAGCACTTCCACAGGGTCACCGTCCGAATCTGATTCGACCGCCATACTGTATTTCATAAAGATCAGCATTACAAGCGGCACGGTCCAGATAAGTCCGCTGCTGTGGTAAGCAGAAATAGTCCTTTCATCAACTGCCCACAGCGCATAAAAAACAAAGATCAGCGCCATACAGACGTACATAATTTTATCAAGAAAGTCAAATGAATACTTTTTAATAACGTCCCTTGTTTCATCATCACGCAAATCGCGGTACTCGTTTCGCCTTTTGCCGAATCCAAGATAAAACGCTCCTGAAATAATAACGAGATAAAGCCAGTTGGAAATATAGATATCAGCAGCAACAGATCCGCAAAGCGCTCTTATCAGAAATCCCGAAACAAGAATTGCTACGTCAAGCAAAGGGACGTTTTTAAGTCCGAAGCTGTAAGCCAGGTTAACGGAAAAATAAACTGCAATAAAAATCGCAGGATAAATGCTGCGGCACAAAAGAATAACTCCGACAGCAGCGAGAATCAGTACAGCCGTAAAAACAACGGCAGATTTAACGCTTATCTCCCCTGACGCTATCGGCCGCCTGCATTTGGTGGGATGCAGCCTGTCTTTCTCAACGTCTTTAATATCGTTAATAAAGTAAACGGCTGAAGACATAAGACAAAAAGATATAAAAGCAAAAACGGAAGGAAGCAGCTTAGCGGGATTTAAAACATTACCGCTGCATACAACCGGAGCAAAAACAAGCAGATTCTTGATGTAATGATGTATGCGCATTTCTTTAAGATAATATCTGATTTTCATACTTCACCTCGTCGACGAGCATTGTATTCAGTTTAATACATACAGCATCAAAAGTCAAGAAATGATTGTATGCGAAAAAACGGATATAAATGAAAAACAGCGGTGAAATTCACCGCTGTAAATCTTAAATTAAATTAGTCTTCCTTTTTCTTTGTGCAAACTACGAATGCTGCAGCTGAAACAGCGAGAACTGAGAGAGCTGCGATAACGCCTGTTGCGCTGTCGCCTGTAGGCGGGTTAGGAACTTCTGCGGGTTCCTCTTCAGGAGTAGGTTCTGTTGTTGTGCTAGGAGCAGGACTATCATAATAAGTTTTAATAATCTTACTTGCGAGACTACCTAAAGGAGTACTTTCATCCATAAGATCTTTAACAATAGCTTCGTTATCAAATCCTGAGTCAGATGAGAACTTTTCTCCTAAATCTGTAAGAACTCCAAGATCAATATCACTGAGATCAACACCAGCTTTGTTAGCATAGTCAATAAGAGTGTCTTTAAAAGCCTGGAAATCTTCTGAAGATGTAATTCCCTTCAAACTTTCATTAAGACTGTCTGTTGCATCTTTAACAGCTTCAGTATCACCTGTTGAAAGACCATCAATTGCGTCAGCAGCTTGATTAAGAACATCCTCAACAGCAATCTTTTTTTCATCATTTACTTCAGCCTCTTCTTCAGCAAATGCATAAACAGAAAATGAAAGACAAAGCGCAAGAGCCATCATAATACTGATTAATTTCTTCATAATAAACATTCCTTTCAATTTTTCAATGGACAAATGTATTTTACACTAATTTATTTGCAAAGTCAAGCATTTTTTTAATTTTTTTAATTTTTTATATTCTTCCAGTTAAAGTAAACAGTCGCAGATGAATGATTAGCATAATAAGTATCAGAATTCTTATACGTCGGTTTTGATGAAATCTTTTTAAATCCTTTTTTGCTGAACGAGGCTTCAAAGGCATTTAGCATTTCTGCATTCTTAAATTGTACAGAACCTAAAAGTACTAAATCTGTCCTTCTAGAATGCTTTTCAAGAGTACCAGGCTCAAATTTCGCAATCCACCAGCCCTTGACAACCGGATGGGTAAAGACATGCCTGTCACCACTTGAATCACACTGCCAAAGATCCATCGACATATTAAGAGCATCTATATTCTCTACTGATTTATAATGCAACAATTTCGGAGCAGAAGGTGCTTTACCTGTTTTATTATTATGATAATAAATACCGATTTCACCGCCAAGCGTTACAAATTCGTACTCACCCTTCCAGAATTCAATCAACCAATCTTTGCCTTCATACGTAAAATATGTGCACATTTCATCAATATTGAAACCAACAACATCTGTAAATGCATCATACCCTGAGTTGAATCCGAACTTTCTTTGAACTGCTAATTCATTGTGCACATATTCCGGAGTTACCTGTTCTGTTTTTCCGCTGGAGGTAGAATTGTTTCCCGACGAGAATGAACTACCGCCCGATGAGCCGCCGCCTGAGTATGATCCGCCCGATGAAGAGCCGCCTGAGTACGAACCTCCCGATGATGAGCCGTTTGACGAACCGCCGGACGAGCCGTTTGAAGAGCCGTCTGATGCCACGAAAGCGCTCGTTTTCCCTGCGGTATTTTCAGTAGCGTCGTGCGTATAAGTATTGCTTGAAACGAGCGACACCATCTGCGATTCCTGACCGGCATTCGCCTGAGTGACGTCTGCGCTTTCACTTTGCTGTTTTTTCTTGCCGCATCCGGTCATCACCGATGCCACAATAAAAACAAACGCAAGCAGCATCGCCGCACATCTTTTCAAGCTGAATTCAATTTTTTGATTCTTCATAAAAACCATACAGCCTTTCTGAAATTTCTTTTATCCATTATAAAATCTGATAATACTATTTCTATTGTATCATACAGGAATCTGAAAATCAACAGTAAAATTAAGCCTTATGTCCGCCTGATTCCAGCAATTCAGCGGCAGACTTAAGAAATGCGCTGCTTTTATCTCCTGCGCCCATGATCCTTGCAAGTTCTGATAACCTGCCGTCATAATCAAGAAGCTCTACTCTCGTATATGTTTTTTCATCGGCTACATACTTGGAAATTAACATATGACTCTGCGCCATTGCGGCTATCTGAGCCAGATGAGTCACGCATATAACCTGTCTGCCTTCGGAAACTTCTTTTAATTTAAGTCCGATTTTTCTTGCTGCAGAACCGCTGACACCCGTATCGATTTCATCAAAAATCATTGTGTCGCAGCTGTTTTTATCTGACAGCACGTTTTTAATGGCAAGCATTACTCTTGAAAGCTCGCCTCCCGATGCGATTTTTGCAAGCGGCTTTTTATCCTCGCCGGCATTCGGGGAGATCAGAAATTCAATTTCATCTGCTCCGTCAGAAGAAATCGGCTTATCATACTGCGAAACTCCGAACATAACGTTCGGCATATCAAGAAATTCAAGTTCCGCACATATTTTCTGCGACAGTTTTTCGCCTGCGTCTTTCCTTCTCTGAGAAAGTTTCTTTGCCAGCGACTTTGCTTTTTTATAAAGCTCCTCACGCTCTGATTTAAGCTGAGCCGCTTTTTCATCAGAAAGGGTTATAGTATCAAGCTCTTTTCTCGCCTCATCAAGAAATTCGAGCATTTTCTGCTCAGTCGAGCCGTATTTTGACATCATCCTGCGAAGAAAATCTATTCGTTCTTCAACAGAATCAAGCTCTTCGGGGTCACAATCAGCCTCTTCTATGAGCGTGCGTATCTCTTCAACGCAGTCTTCGATTTCATACTTCGCGTCAGTAATTCGTTCGCTGACGCTGTTTATTCCGTCATAAAGAGAAGCGGCGCTCTCAAGTTCATAAGAAGCATCATTCAGGCTGTCACAGCCTCCGCCTTCGCCCGTGAGCGCTTCATAAGCGGCGCTGAGCCCGTCAATAATGGCCTGTGAATTCCTTAGCATCGCATGCCTTTGAGTCAGCGTATCCATTTCGCCGACTGTAATTGACGCGCTTTCAAGCTCGTTTATCTGATATTTAAGCATATCTATTCGCCGGGCTTTCTGCTGTTCGTCAATATCGAGGCTGTTTATTTCGGCATTAATCTTCAGCAGCGATTCATAGCATTCCCTGTATTCACAGAGCAGCTCGTCGTTCTCGCCGAAAGCGTCTATGAATGAACAATGGTTTTCGGGCTGGAGAAGCGACTGACTGTCATGCTGACCGTGGATATTTATGAGCAGAGTTCCTACGGACTTGAGCATTGATACGGTACACGGCATACCGTTTATACTGCAGATATTCTTGCCGTCCTTTTTAATAGTTCTGGAAATAATTACTGTCCCGTCACATTCAATGCCCATCTCTTCAAGCTTATTCAAAGCGGCTTCACCCGGATTTTCAAATACTGCGGTAACTTTGCCGCCGGATGCGCCCGTTCTGATAAGCTCTTTTGACGTTCTCTCACCTGTGACAGCGTTAATGGAATCAATGATAATTGATTTGCCTGCGCCTGTTTCACCGGTCAGAACGTTGAATCCGTCAAAAAAAGAAATATCAGCAAGCTCGATAATGGCAATATTTTCTATTTTAAGCCTTGTGAGCATAAAAATCACCGTCACTTCAAAAGCTTAGTTACAGAATCCGCAAGCTCCTTTGCAAGCTGTTCGGTTCTGCACAGGGCAAAGAACGTATCGTCACCTGCAAGAGTTCCTACAAGTCCTTCCCATTTCATATTATCAAAAGCCGCGCAGGCAGCCTGAGCCATTCCGTTATAGCACTTGAAAACAGTAATGTTTCCCGCATAATCTGCAGAAATGACGGAATGGGAAAAAATCGCGTTGAATTTTGATAAAAACTCTTCTGTATCAGGATAATTCTTAGCGTAGCAGTATACTCCGTTCTTGTTCATCTGCTTTACAAGTCCGAGGTCCTTTATATCCCTTGAAACGGTGGCCTGAGTGGTTGAATACCCGGCATTTTCAAGCATACTGAGCAGCTCTTCCTGCGTGCTTATTTCATTTTCAGATATTATTTTAAGTATTTCAGAGTGTCTTTCTTTTTTCATTTATATGCCCTCCGTATTATAACCTTCTCTGAGCAAGTTTATTATTAAGTATATCAAGGAAACTGTCCGATTTGATTCTGATGAATTCACCGTAGACCGGCGCTTTTGTCACCGTAATTTCGCACCCTTTGCCGACAACGAGCGAATCCTCACCATCGCACGAAACACGCATATCGTCGGATTCGCATACTATTGTAAGAACGGCATCCGGCTTAAAAATCAGGGTTCTTGCAAAAAGCGAATGGGTGCATATAGGGGTCAGGAGCATACTTTCGATCTGAGGATCCATTACAGGACCGCCTGAAGAAAGATTATATGCTGTCGATCCGGTAGGCGTTGCGATTATCATGCCGTCTGTATAGTAGTGGTTGATATCTTTGCCGCCGCACTTTACAAGCATTTCAACCATCTGTATCTTTTCGCCTCTCGCTACAACGACGTCGTTGATGCAATTTTTTTCAGCTAAAACTTCTCCGTCTTTTTTTATACTGACACTCAGCATCATACGCCTGTCGACGTTGTAAGTTCCGTCTTTGAGATGACAAAGAAGATCAAGCTCCCCTGCTTCAAGACCTGCCATAAAAGCTAATCTTCCGGCATTGATACCGAGAACTGGTTTGCCGAATTTGGCTGAATGGATCATAGTGCCGTCGCCGCCGACGGAAATAATCACATCGCAGCCGTCAACAAAACTGTATGAATCAAAGAACTTTACGCCGCTCGAATCAAATTCATTTTTGAAATCGCTTTTCATACGGCTCTCGATTCCGAGTTCACTCAGTTTTGACAGCACCTGCCTTGTTACATCAGGCGCATTTTTTCTTGTCAGATTAGGAAGGACTGCCGCTTTCATACAATATCCTCCTTATTTATCAAGCTGTAAATGTGAAATGCTGACAAGTTCATCAGGCGTAATAGTACATTCTATTCCGCCTGTTTCGCTTTTCTGAATGTGCATAAGGTATTCTATATTCCCCTCGGGACCTTTGATCGGTGAGAAGTCAAGATTTTTAACAATAAATCCGTTTTCAACAACAAAAGCGCAGATGTCCTCAACCACTTTTGTATGAACGGCAGGATCTCTGACAACACCTTTTTTGCCGATATTTTCACGCCCTGCTTCAAACTGCGGTTTTATAAGGCACACTGCCTGACCGTCGCTTTTAAGCAGTTCACGCATGACGGGAATTATTTTTTTCAGCGAAATAAACGAAACGTCAACGCTTGCAAAATCAATGTCTTCAGGTATCTGCTCATGAGTCACATATCTGAAATTCGTTCTTTCCATATTGACTACACGTTCGTCTGTTCTTAATTTCCACGCAAGCTGGCCGTATCCTACGTCTATTGAATAAACTTTTTTTGCTGAGTGAGTAAGCATACAATCTGTAAATCCGCCGGTTGAAGCGCCTATATCCATACATATGCATCCCGAAAGGTCTATATCGAATTTTTCAGCCGCCTTTTGTAATTTCAGGCCTCCTCTGCTGACAAAAGGATTGAGGCTTCCCCTGACTTCTATTTTGTCATCAGGCTTTACGCTCGCTCCGCCTTTAAGTTCCTTTTGATCGTTGACGTATACCTGCCCTGCCATTATCAGCGCTTTGGCTTTTTCTCTTGATTCTGCAAGACCGAGCTGGAACACAGCCTGATCAAGCCTTAACTTTTCGCCCAAAACTATTCCCCTTCACTGAAACCTGCTTTTATTTTCTGCGCTATTTTTTCAGCGCTCAGTCCGTACTTATCATAAAGCTCGCTGATCGTCGCCTGCTTTACAAATTCATCGTTTACAGCCGTCAGCGAATAACGGCCTTTATATCCGTTTTCAAGCAGTTCCGCTGCAAGCTTTTCGCCTATTCCGCCGCTCTTGACGCCTTCTTCAAAGAAGAAGATGTTCTCGGCTCCGAGCGCAAAATCAAGCGCTTCTTCCGGTATCGGTCTTATTCTGTTGAGCTTTAATATGCAGACTTTAATTCCGCTGTTTTTAAGAATTTCAAGAGCGCGGCACGCTTCGCCGAACACCCTGCCGTATGTAACGATTACGGTACCGCACTTTTCGCCGTAAATATCGAACAGACCGAGTCCCGGAGTATAGCCATCAGGAATCGACAACTCTCCACCTCTCGGATACCTGACAGCTACAACGCCTTCGTCACGGTAAAATGCGTTGCCGAAATCGACCTTCATCTCATCAAATGTTGCCGGCGAATAGATAATAACATTCGGAATACTGCTCAAAAACGAAACATCGTACAGTCCGTTATGAGTCTCGCCGTCATCGCCTACAAATCCGGCTCTGTCAATAGCCAGAACCATGCGCTGACGCTGCAGCGCTCCGTCGTGAACGATTTGATCGTAGCAGCGCTGCAAAAAGGTGGAATAAACCGCAAAAACGGGTATCATTCCTACCTTTGAAAGACCGCTTGCAAACGTTACGGCGTGCTCCTCGGCAATACCGACGTCAAAAAATCTGTTGCCGAAATTTTTACTGAATCTCTCAAGCCCCGTACCCAAAGTCATAGCGGCTGTGATAAGGCAGATGCGTTTATCCTCGCCCGCCATTTTGCACATCAGCTCGCCGAATTCACCGCAGAATGTGGCGCCTGTGGACTTTGCTTCACCTGTATTAATATCAAATTTTGATATGCCGTGGTATACGGCAGGTGATTTTTCAGCAAAATCATAACCCTTGCCTTTTATGGTATTTACATGCAGAAGAACGGGCACGTCAAGACTTTTTGCCGTTTCAATGGCCTCGCACATCTGCTTTATATTGTGGCCGTCAATCGGTCCCATGTATCTGATTCCCATATCCTCAAACATGGTGCTTTTGTATATGAGATTTTTTATATTTGTTTTAAGTTTAAAAAATGCGTTGGCAAGCTTTATCCCGACAAACGGAATCTTGCTGAGCACTTTCTCAATTCTCGCTTTCATACGAACGTATCTCTTTTTTGAACGGGTTACGGCAAGATACCTCGCAACCGAGCCGACGTTCTGAGAAATCGACATATTATTGTCGTTGAGAATTATCACAAGTCTGCTCTTTTCACGTCCTGCGTTGTTGAGCGCTTCATATACAAGTCCGCCCGTCAGCGAGCCGTCGCCTATAACCGCAACGGTATAGTTATTATTGCCCTTTATCTTGTTGGCTGAAGCGATACCGTAAGCAGAAGAAATTGAAACTGAGCTGTGACCGCTGTAAAACGTGTCGTGCTCACTCTCATCAGGTCTTGAAAACCCGGAAATACCGTCTTTCTGCCTGAGAGTGCTGAACTGAGAATATCTTCCTGTAAGCAGCTTATGTGTATATATCTGATGCCCGACATCCCAGACAATCTTGTCCTTCGGGGAGTCAAAGCATTTATGAATTGCAATAGTCAGCTCTACCGCTCCGAGATTTGATGCAAGATGTCCTCCGTTTTTTGAAACGGTGTCAATCATTACATGCCTGATTTCAGAGCAAAGTTCATTTAATTGTTCATCTGAATAATTTCTGATATCCGATGGTGAGGAGATAGTATTCAGATATTTTATCTCATCCATAAAATCACTTCTTAATTTTTTCTGTTGAGCATTTTATCGGCAAAATCATCAAGCTCCGCCGTATCGCATTCAAATGCCGAAAGCGCCGCCTTTGCAGACAAAGTATACTCGATTGAAAGCTGCCTTGCCTTTTCGAGCCCGAGAGCTGAAACATACGTTGATTTCTGATTGCCGTCATCACTGCCGACAGGCTTTCCAAGTGTTTTCGTGTCGCTCGTAACATCGAGGATATCGTCAACTATCTGAAAAGCTATGCCGATTCCTCTTGCATATCTGCATGCGGCGTCGATCTGTTTATCATCAGCGCCTGCGGCAATGCATCCCAATTCGCAAGCGCATCTTATGAGCTCGCCGGTTTTAAGCTCGTCCGTTTTTTCGAGTGTCTCAGTTCCAACCGTTCTGCCTTCGTTCTCAAGATCCATTACCTGACCGCCTATCATACCGCATACGCCTGCCGCCTGAGAAAGAACGGCGCAGGCTTTGACGATATTATCTGCCGGAAGTTCTGCCTTTGTCAGAGTCAAAAACGCAAGCGTCAGCAGTCCGTCGCCGGCAAGGAGCGCATTCGCTTCACCGAAAGCCACATGGCAAGAAGGCTTGCCCCGGCGGTAATCGTCATCGTCCATACACGGCAGATCATCATGGATAAGCGAATATGTGTGGATCATTTCAACAGCGCAGGCAAAAGGAAGCGCCTTTTTCGGGTCACCGCCGCACACCTTGCAGAATTCAAGCGTTAGCTGAGGTCTTACCCTCTTGCCGCCGTTGCGGACGCTGTAACGCATAGCCTGAGAAACTTTATCGTCGCCGACAGGCAAAAACGTTTCAAGCGCTTCATTTATTTCGTTTATATAATTCATTCATTATCATCCTTTTTTTCGGTGAGCTCGGTAATTTTGAGTTTCGCTTTTTCAAGGCAGGAACTGCAAAAAGCGGTAAGTTCTGTCGCTTCTTCAAAGAGCTTCAATGACTCATCAAGAGAAAGACTGCCGGAATCAAGCTTTTCGGCAATTTCTTCAAGCCTTTTAAGAGCGGTTTCATATTTCATATTTTTCATAAACTTCCTCCGTTCAGCTTACTGTAGCTGAAATTTCACCGTCTGAAAGGCGGATCTTCAATTTATCGCCCGTATTCACTTCTTTTACTGAAGAAACAGGCTTTGAATTATTGTAAACCACAGCATACCCTCTCGTCATAACTTTTAAAGGATTGAGCGCATCAATCTTCTGAACAGTCTGATAAAAAGAGTTGCTTTTTGACGTAAATATCTCATTCATTTTGTCATTGATTTTCTGACTGAGCATATCAAGTATCTGGATTTTATTGTCGATCACCGTCTGCGGATTAAGATATTCAAGCCGCTGACTGATGATATCAAGGCTCTGCTGCCTTACTTCAACGTCAGCCGTTATACTGTCAAGGCAGGACAAATAATAAGCGTTCACAAGAGCTGCCTGATCACGAATATCCGGCACTGCAAGCTCAGCCGCCGCAGAAGGAGTAGGCGCACGCAGATCAGCCGCAAAATCGCTGATAGTAAAATCCGTCTCATGCCCTACCGCAGAAATTACGGGAATTTCGCTTCTGTAAATCGCCATTGCTACGATTTCTTCATTGAAAGCCCAGAGATCCTCAGCCGAGCCGCCGCCCCTGCCGACTATCAGAACGTCGGCGCCTTTTAGGCGGTTGAATCTGTCAATAGCGTCGGCAATCTGCCCTGCCGCCTGCGCTCCCTGCACCTGCACAGGTGCAAGAACAAGCTCAGTCAAAGGAAATCGCCTTGAAATGATATTGATTATATCGTGAACTGCCGCGCCCGTGTCCGACGTAACAACGCCGACTCTTTGCGGCATAGCGGGAATTTCTTTTTTTATTTCAGGATCAAAAATTCCTTTTGCAGCAAGCTTCGCCTTCAACTGCTCAAACGCTATTGCAAGCTCGCCTGCGCCTTCCGGCTGCATATCGTCAATATAAAGCTGATACTGACCGTCCCTTTCAAATACGGATACCCTGCCCCTGATTATAACTTTCATTCCGTTTTCAGGCTCAAAACGAAGGCGCATATTTGACATTCTGAACATTACGGCTTTTATCGAGCTTTCGCCGTCCTTTATGCTCATATACCAGTGCCCTGTACGATAATGATTGGTGAAATTTGAAATCTCACCTGCAACAAAAACCGACTTTAAGCGGATATCCCCGTCAATCAGGGATTTTATGTATCTGTTTAATTGTGTAACAGTAAGAACTGTCGGCGTATTCAAAATTTCACCCCGATTGTCTTTCATATTTCATATAAGCGAGCAGCGCCGTACCCGCCGCGTTGTCGCTTGAAAATTCCGGCGAAGCAAAATAAGCGCCGTATTTATTTTTAAAATATGAGCTTATAACTTTGCTGGACATAACTCCGCCTGCAAACAGCAGCGGCATACTGCCTTTTTCCCGAAGCTGATAATCAGCCATTTTTTCAAGCGCTGAAATTATATAATCTATGCAATATCTGCATATATCCTCTTTTTTTTCGCCGTCTTCAAGCATTTTTCTGCATTTATTCTCAACGCCTGAAAGACAGCAGTCCGCTCCTTTGAGCTTTATATTTAACTTATACTTTCTCTCGCTCTTTTGAGCAAGCTCATCAACAAATCTGCCGGCAGGGAACGGAAAACCGAGCATAACTCCGACCCTGTCTACTGCCTGACCGGCTTTAAGGTCAAGCGATGAAGCGAGCATCTCGACTTTTATAATATCGTCTTTATCAGGCTTTACAAGCAAACAGTCTGTCGTTCCCCCTGAAACGTGAAAGGCGATGAACTCCCTTTCAAACAATTCGCTTCTGCCTGACGAATAAACAGCCGCCGCAATATGTCCCTGCTGATGAGAAAAGCGGTAAAGCGGCATTCCCGAAACAGAACTTATACATGATGCGGCATTAACGCCTGCAAGGAAGCACGGCATATACGACCCTTCGGCTCTTCTCGGCGCATCTGAAACACCGATAGCGCTGATACTGCCGTCAAAATCCGAAAAAAGCGATTTCATAAGCTCCGGCAGACCGACCGTATGATGAAACACGGCGTCGCTTTGCCTGAGTCCCAATTCGCCCCGCTTTACCGGCAGCAGCTTCTTTTTCTGTATAATCGTTCCGTCAGAAGAATAAACGGCACAGGAAGTAGTGTAATTACTGGTATCTATACCTAAAAACGATTTCATGTCACATATCCCTTGCAACTGAGCCGAGCACTCCGTTTACAAATGATTTATCTTCATCCGTACCGTATTTTTTACAGAGGTTGACGCTCTCATTGACTATAACGCCTACCGGTGCGCTCTTGGCAAAAGCAAGCTCAAAAACGCCTGTTCTCAGCGCGGCAAGAGCAACTTTGGAAATACGGTTCATTTTCCATTTATTGAGATGATTCTCTATAATGCCGTCGATCTCATCAAAATTATCTCTGATCCCGGTAATCATTTTTTTAGCCTTTTCGCTGACTGTGATATTCTCGCACCCGGCGGAAAACTCAATAAGCTCATCAAAGCTTACGTCGCTGTTGAACGATTTTTCAAATACGATTATAAAGGTCTGCTCTCTGGCGCTCATTTTTTCCTCTGCCATAATATCCTCCGTTTTATTTTTAACGTATTGTAAAGTTAAATGAAAGTTGAGAACCCCTCCAGCCTTATGGTACAATGGTTTCACCACAAAAACAAAGTACTCCTAAGAAAAGAGAGGTTCTC
>CADAMY010000035.1 GCA_902789095.1 Oscillospiraceae bacterium
TATCAGATATCCGGCAACAAAAAAAGAATAACCGATGAAATTGCCGAAAAGCAGAGCAAGATGTTACTTTTTAAATTATACAAATACTTCTTTATTACTTCCATACATTGCCTTTCTTATTTTTTAATATAATCTTACCGATTTATAATAATACTTAACCTCAAACGAATGCAATGAAATAATTATGCGTTTTTGAATAATAAATCTTATAACAATATGTAAGTGTTATAAATTTTTTTTCAACCAATATATATCTTTAATTTCTGCGTTACAAATGAAAAAGCGAAAGAAAAAGAGGGCAAGCCTGTTTGCTTATTGGACAATTGAGTTAAACAAAAACAAATAGACCTAAGCAAAAAACAAGGAGTACCTTATGAACAATTATACCATAAACACAAATCAAGTACAAAGAGAAACTTACTTAAGTTTCCGCATGTTTCATATGACGAAATAGTAAATTCCCAATGTAAGTTTAACAGGAGGACACCGGTGGAAATTACTTTGGGAATTTACCAAAATTTTTAATCTTCATCGTCACCGTCAGCCGGCGGAGCCTTGAAGCCTTCGCCGAGGATTTCCCTTGCTTCCGTAATAACTATGAAAGTGTTCGGATCTACTCCTTTTATAATTTTTCTTGCTTTTGCGACTTCGCTGCTTCTGAGCACACATATAAGCATACTTTTTTTCTCGCCCGTGTAGCCGCCCTCAACGGGAACGATTGAAATACCCCTGTTCATTTTTGAAGTTACAGCGTCAGAAACTTCGTGCGCTTTTTCCGTAAAGACAAGAAGTATCTTGCCGTTGCTCGCACCGTACATAATAAAATCCACGACCTGCGAACAAATGAATATAAGTATCGCCGCATAAAGAGCGCTTTCCGCGCTTTTAAAAACGATTGCCGCCGCAATAACCACGATTGCATCGAGAACCATTGTAAGTCTGCCCATTGAATACTGCGGCATCAAAAGCTTTAAAAGCCTCATTATAATATCCGTACCGCCGGTAGTCGAATTGCGAAGAAATGCAAACGACAGACCGAATCCGCTTAACGCACCGCAGAATATGCAGGCAAGAAGCTTATCGCCGTTGTCGTAAGCGGGTATATAGCCTTTGTTGATAAACGATGTCATAACGTCCATTATTACGGACAGCATCGTTGTAACGTAAAGCGTTTTTATTGTGAATTTTTTGCCGATAAATATCCACGCCATTATAAACAGCGGCACGTTAAGCACAAAGTTTGTGATGCCGATAGGCGTGTGAATAAGGTAATTTAAAATAATCGCGACGCCGGTCATACCGCTCTGGGCTAAATTATTCGGCACGGCAAATATCGTAACTCCCGCTGAGTAGGAAATACATCCTATCAGAAAGAATACATTGTCTATGAGAAAATCAACAATTCTCTTTTTATTTATCTTACTCATTTACGTGATTACTTCCCTCAATAATGTTATACAGATATTTTATTCTTTGTATTTTGCCGTTTAAATATAACCAGCCGAATACAGCTTCCAGTCCCGTAGCCATG
Source organism: Oscillospiraceae bacterium (assembly GCA_902789095.1). GTDB lineage: Bacteria > Bacillota > Clostridia > Oscillospirales > Acutalibacteraceae > CAG-488. Next base: position 1,532 of record CADAMY010000035.1, read on the forward strand.
TGATAATCCCTCGTCGTGGCGTTTTTGGCTGTATGACCTGACTTTGCATTTCTGCCGCGTTTATAAATATTCATTTCTTCCTCAGTAAAATAAGGCAAAAGGATATTCACAAACTCCGCCTGAGCCGAGGCCTTAACGTCCCTGACGGCCAGGCGGTGAAGGTCGTTTGCGGGTCTGTTTGCTTCGCATATAAGCTTTTCTCTTACAAGAAGATCAAAAACCGTATCGCCTATAAACGCTAAAGTCAGCGGACTGAGCTGTTTTAAATCAACCGGCTTTTCTGATAAAAATCTTTCCATACTGCCTCCGTTTATGATACATAATCAAATTCAAGATCATAAATCGAGACCGTGTCGCCCTCTTCGATTCCTCTTTCTTTAAGAGCGTCAATTATTCCGCTTGAGTGAAGAACACGCTGAAAATACTGAAGAGACTCATAATCATCAAGGTCGAGTCGTGAAAGAATCTTGAGAAGCCATTCCGCTTCAACGTAATATATTCCGTCGTCAACGGTTACGGTGAATTTACCTGTATTATTGTTAGCAATAAATTCGGCAGGAATATCTTCTTTTTCGTAGCGTTTGATCGGCGGAAGCGTTGCAAGCTTTTTAGCAACCGCATTTATAATTTCCTGAGTGCCTTCAAGTATCGGAGCGCACATAGTGTAGTATTCGTATCCGTTTTCTTTAAAATATTTTTCGGCTCTTTCAAGCTGTTCATCGCTTGCAAGGTCAAGCTTGTTGCCGACAACTATCTGCTCACGCTCGGCAAGCTCGGGATTGAATTTTACAAGCTCTTCATTTATCTTTTCAAAATCGGATATAGGATCTCTGCCCTCGCTGCCTGCAACGTCTATAATATGAACGAGCAGACGGCACCTTTCAACATGCTTTAAGAACTCGTGACCGAGTCCTACTCCGTCAGAAGCGCCTTCTATAAGTCCCGGAATATCAGCCATAACGAATGAATTGCCCTCGCCCATTGAAACAACGCCGAGAACGGGAGTCAGCGTCGTGAAATGATAATCCGCTATTATAGGCTTTGCTTCGCTTACAACAGAAATAAATGTTGACTTGCCTACGTTCGGAAATCCGAGCAAACCTACGTCGGCAAGGAGCTTGAGTTCCATAGTGATCTCCCACTCCTCACCCGGAGCGCCGTTTTTTGCAAATCTCGGAGCCTGTCTCGTCGGCGTTGCAAAATGGGGATTTCCCCAGCCGCCTCTGCCGCCTTTTGCGGCGATAAAAACGTCGTCGTCAGACATATCCGCCATTATCTTGCCGCTCTGGACTTCTCTTATCACCGTTCCTCTGGGAACGTAAATGATAAGGTCTTCGCCTTTTTTGCCGTTTCGTCTGCCGCCTGAACCGGGCTGACCGTTTGGCGCTTTGTACTTGCGCTTATAACGGAAGTCGGATAAAGTCGCAAGGTTATCGTCGACCTTAAAAACAATATCTCCGCCCTTGCCGCCGTCGCCGCCGTCAGGACCGCCTGAAGCTACGTATTTTTCCCTATGAAAAGATACGGCTCCGTTTCCGCCGTCACCGGCTTTTATTTTGATTTTCGCTATATCAACGAACATAAGTTATACGCCTTTCAACAATTACTTAAGTGCTTCTCTTGCGCTTATTATGTTTTCTCTGAATTTTCTGGCAGTTGCGGTAATCAGAGCATAGTCGCCTGTCTTTGCTCCTGCCGTAAGCGAACTGCCTGCGCCGACTGCAACAGCGCCGGCTTTTATCCATTCGCCGACGTTATCTGCGTTTACTCCGCCTGTCGGCATCATTTTTGCATAAGGTATAGGGCCTCTGATATCTTTTATTATCTTAGGACCGAAAAGATCGCCGGGGAATACTTTCAATATATCCGCCCCTGCTTCCATAGCCATAACTGCTTCACGAACGCTCATAACGCCGGGCATTACAGCCGTGCGGTATCTGTTGCACATTCTGACGGTTTCCGGGTCAAAATAAGGGCTTACTATATACTGCGCTCCGCTGAGCATAGCTATTCTTGCAGTCGGAGCGTCCATAACCGTGCCTGCGCCGAGTATGATTTCTTCCGGTGTATATTTTGAGGCAAGATGATCAATAAGCTTATCTGCGTGAGGAACGGTAAAAGTAAGCTCGATAGCCGCAACTCCGCCCTCAATACATGCGTCTACTATTCTTTCTGCTGTATCCGTACTTTCCGCTCGAACTACGGCAACGATGCCGCATTCCTGTATTTTAGTAAGAATCTGTTCTTTATCCATAATTATCTCCTATCTCTGAACACGGGCGCCTGCTCCGTTTATTATTCTTTCAACCTCGGCTTTTGACGCCATTGACGTGTCACCCGGCGTTGTCATCGCCAGCGCGCCGTGAGCTACGCCGTAATTCACGGCAGTCTGAGCGTCGCCGTATGTCATCATTCCGTAAATAAGACCTGACGCAAAGCTGTCTCCTCCGCCGACACGGTCATAAATTTCAAGTCCCGGCAGATCAAGTCCTTTATAAATCTTGCCGTCTGCCCAGCATATTGCGCTCCAATCGTTGACCGTTGCGGTTTTTACCGTTCTGAGCGTTGTTGCGACAGCCTTAAAATTCGGATAAATATTTACGGCATTTTCAACCATTTTATAATATCCGTCAATATTTAATGACTTCAGGTTTTCATCATTGCCCTCAACTTCAAGACCGAGGCAAGCCGTAAAATCTTCTTCATTGCCTATCATAACGTCAATATATTTTGCTATTTCTTTATTTACTCTGCGGCATTCTTCCTTGCCGCCGATGCTTTTCCACAAAGACGGGCGGTAATTAAGATCGTACGAAACTATCGTGCCGTATTCTTTGGCTTTTTTGACAGCTTCAATAACGACCTGTGCGGTCGTGTCTGACAATGCGGCAAAGATTCCGCCTGTGTGGAACCATCTTGCGCCGAGAGTACCGAAAATATAATCCCAGTCAATATCGCCGGGTTTGAGCTGTGAAGCGGCGGTGTTTCCTCTGTCCGAAACGCCGCTTGCGCCTCTGATGCCGAATCCTCTTTCGGTAAAATTCAGCCCGTTTCTTACGTTTCTGCCGATCCCGTCAAAGTCTGCCCATTTTATAAGCGACGTGTCTACCCCGCCCTGAAGCATAAAATCCTCGACGAGTCTGCCGATATCGTTATCCGCAAGAGCTGTAACCGCCGCAGTATTAAGCCCGAAACATCTTCTGAGCCCTCTTGCAACGTTATATTCTCCGCCGCCTTCCCAAACTCTGAAGGAACGTGCGGTTTTTATTCTCGAATCACCGGGATCAAGTCTGAGCATGATTTCCCCAAGTGAAATCATATCATATCTGCAATCCGCTTTATTTTTTAAATTAAGATTCATTTTTATGTCTCCAATCATTTAACGACGTAAGGTATTCCCGTTGTTTTGCAGTATTCCTCAGCGGCGGAGCCTGCGTTAACGGTGACCGTAACTTTGTCCGGGTCGCTCTCGGCTGACGGAGTTACAACGTCAACGCCGAATTTAGTAACGCTCGCAGGTATAGTGAGCTTATGTATATCGTCCATATCATAAAAAGCTCTGTCACAGATTTCGGTTACCGTATCGGGGATCTCGATGTATGAAAGATATCCGCACTCTCTGAATGCGTCCTCGCCTATCTTGGTGACGCCCTTTGGAATAATAAATTCGTATGCGCCGTCAATGACCTCAAAAGCGCCTTTCGGAATTTCTTTGATAGTGTTGTCCTTGAATATGAACTGTTCAACAGACAGGCATCTTGAGAAGCTGTATTCGCCGATAGACTCAAGATTCTCGGTAAATTCAACAACGCTTCCGAAAGTTGACGCTGAATAGAAAGCGTAATTGCCGATGGTCTTTATCGACTTCGCGAAGTTCAAAGTATTGATAACCGAGTTATAACTGAAAGCGTAATCGCCTATATGTTCAACGCCTTCGGGGATGCTGTAAGTCATATCTTTTTTAGCGCAGGGATAAGCAACAAGAGTTTTTTTATCCGCCGTAAACAGTACGCCGTCAACAGAAACGTATCCTGCGCCTTCTTCAACGTTATAAGACGCAATATTTGTGCAAAGATTGAAAGCGGTGGCGGAAACTTCCTTTATAGTTGCGGGAAGATTGATTTGAGTCAGCGACTTCCTGTTTGCAAAAGCATAAGCGCCTATTTTTTCAACAGAGTTGAAGTTCACTTTCTTTATAAAATCATCGTCGTCATCTTCATAGCCTTCAAAGCTTCTGAAGAATGAATATGCTCTTATCGTTTTGACGCTATCGGCAATCGAAACATCATCAAGGGTTTTGCCGTAAGGATATTCAACAAGCTCGGTCCTGTCAGCAGAATAAAGGATACCTGCGTCGACCGTAAAGTTTTCACACTTAGGTGAAATAGTGAAATCGTTGAGCAGCTTGCATCCTGCAAAAACTCTGTATCCGTATTTTGTAAGCGACGCAGGGAGAAAAACGGATTTCAGGCTTTCGCATTTATAAAAAGCGCAGTCGCCTATATCGTGAACAGAATCGGGAATTGATATTTCAGCAATAGAATGGCAGAAATCAAACGCATGCTCGCCAATCGTTTCAAGCGACGAAGGCAGACTTTTAACAACGAGTTTCATACATTCATAAAAAGCGTAGCCGCCAATATTTTTAATGCCGTCCGGCATAACAACGCTGTAAAGATTATCGCACTTTTCAAAAGCGTGAGCGCCGAGCTGAGTTACAGAGTCCGGCAAAGTTATTTTTGTTATTTTTTCGTTGTCTGAGAATGCGTAGTCTCCGATGCCTTCAACTCCGTCTTTAACGCTGTAAGCTTCTTCCGCCCTTCCTGCAGGATAATGCAGAAGGTTTTTGCCGTCTTTGGAATAGATTACGCCTTTTTCGCTTTTATAGCTGTCGTTTGAGCCGCTTACCGTATATGTGGTAACGGTATTGCAGCCTGAAAAAGCGGAAGGATCGATATAAACTACGCCTGCAGGAATATCAACGACCTCAATGGCAAGCATACTTTTGCCGATCGCTTTTTCGCCTATTCCTCTTACATGTTTTCCGCCGAGCTTTGAAGGAATCGAAACCCGGAAATCCTCGCCCGTATAACCGGTCACTACGGAATAATCCTCATAAACGTCAAACTCAAAATCATCGTTTTTATCACTTTTTATAAATTCCGATTCTTTGAGTCCGCTTTCGTCGCCCGCCTTTTCTTCCCCGCAGGCAGCGAACATACCGGCAATAATTATCAAACATAAAAATATAGACAATGCCTTTTTCATAAAATCTGCTCCGTTTTCACTGATTGTTATTTTGCTTGCGCTGATTATAAAAATCCTTCATCGTGGGATCTTTCATCAGTCTGTATTTTTCATAAAGCACTCTTGATAAAAAGAACGCCGCATAAACGAATCTTTTTTTACCTAACTGTTTACAGCCGAGAAGCCTGCTGAAATATTTTTTTCCGATTTTTTTATAATGCTTCAGCGTATTTTTATATTCAGAAATGCCGTAAATAAGAGTTCTTTCATAACAGATAAATTTATATAATTCTGAAATATAATACGGATAAATATCCTTACAGCTTTCAAAATCAATTTCGTCAAATATTTTTTCAATTGACGCCAGCACAAACTTATTGCTTTCGGGCTTTTTATGCATCGCAGATCCGTCACGCTGATAGTAGTAATAAAGCACGGCGTCAACGAAAGAAATCTTTACTTTTTTTGCAAGTATTTTTGCCATAAAAATTCTGTCTTCGCCGATTTTAAATTCAGACATAAATCTTTCGTTTCCGATCGCTGATTTTTTAAACATTTTAACACAAACAGAAACCGCAAGCATCTGATACTTTTTTTCAGTAAGCAAGCCGGCATCAAAAACTGTATCGGCAGTATTTACATACTCTTCGTCTTTGTACTCAAGGCTGTTCACTTCCTCCGCCAGGGAAAACGCAATATCCGTTCCGTTATTTTTGATAGAAGTCAGATATAAGTCAACCGCCTTTTTGTGAATAAAATCGTCCCCGTCAACAAACATAATATACTCGCCGTTTGCTTTTTCTATGCCGAAATTCCTTGCGGAAGAAACGCCGCCGTTTTCTTTATAATAATACTTGATCCTCGAGTCTTTTTCAGCGGCGGATTTAATTATCTGAGCGGAGGAATCCACACTTCCGTCGTCAACGTAAATGACTTCGAGATTCTCATAAGTCTGCGACAGCATATTATCTATATTAAACTGAATATATTTTTCAAGATTATATACAGGTATGATTATGCTTACCAATCCGCTCATGTTTTCTCCTCCGTTTATACTCCGGAATATGCGTTGAATCCGCCGTCAACGGCTATTGTCGTGCCGGTTACAAATCCCGAATATTCTTTATCGCACAAAAACAGCAGCGCACCTGAAAGCTCTTCAGGCTCGCCGAATCTTTTCATCGGCGTTGCGGCAAGGATTTTGCCTGTTCTTGCAGTCGGAGTGCCGTCTTCATTCCATAAAAGAGTTTTGTTCTGCTGAGTTGAGAAGAATCCGGGAGCTATTGCGTTTACCCTGATTCCCATATCTGCAAAATGCACCGCCATAAACTGAGTGAAATTGGCAACAGCCGCTTTAGCCGCCGAGTATGCGGGGATTTTTGTAAGCGGTCTGAATGCGTTCATACTCGTAATCATGATGATACAACTGTCATCTTTGAGAGCCATATCCCTGGCAAAAACCTGAGTCGGGATAAGAGTTCCGAGAAAGTTGAGATTAAAAACAAAAGAGATTCCCTGAGGGTCAAGATCAAAAAACGTTTTAACGTCTTCATTTTTTTCGGTCAGATCTATTTTTTCAAGAGTTTCTTTCGTAGTCGTTCCTCTTGGATTGTTGCCGCCTGCTCCGTTGAGAAGAATATCGCATGCGCCGAATTTTTCATATACTTCATCTCTTGCTTTTTCAACGCTTGATTTATCAAGAACATCGCACTGCACAGCCATTGCCGTACCGCCGAGAGCTTCTATTTCGTCAGCAACTTTTTTTGCCGCGTCAAGATTAAGGTCAAGCACGGCTACCTTAACGCCCTGCTCGGCCAGCGTCTTTGAAAATCCGCTGCAGAGAACTCCGCCGCCGCCTGTTACAACAGCGACTTTGCCTTCAAGACTTTTATGTTTATTCATAAAATATCACTCCGTTTAACTCATTTTGATTTTTTGCACGCTTCCCAGAGTCCGTTGATATATGCCGCTCCGAGCGCACGGTCAAAAAGACCGTAACCCGGTCTTGCAACCTCGCCCCATATCATTCTGCCGTGGTCGGGTCTTATATATCCGTCAAAGCCGGAATCCTGCAAAGCTCTGACTATCTCATACATATCAAGCGAACCTTCTGACGAAAGATGCGCCGTTTCGTTGAACCAGCTTTCGCTGACTTTGATGTTTCTCAGGTGCGCAAAATAAATTCTGTCGCCCGTTTCTCTTATCATGGCGGGCAGATCGTTGTTTTTATCGGCTCCGAGTGAGCCTGTGCAGAACGTAAGTCCGTTATAAGGACTGTCAACAGTTTTAAGCAGCCGTCTTATATCATCAATATTTTTGATGATCCTCGGCAGACCAAAAATCCCCCATGGCGGATCGTCGGGATGGATCGCCATTCTTACGTCACATTCCTCGCAGACGGGAATGATTTCTTTAAGAAAATGCTCAAGATTTTTCCATAGATCTTCGCTCGTTACACCTTTATATTTTTCAAAAAGCTCTTTAATTTCTCCCATCCGTTCGCTTTCCCAGCCGGGCATAGCGTAACCGTTGGAATTGCTGTCGGTTTCTCTGAACATATCCTCGGGGCTTTTGCCTTCTATCTGCTTGCCGTTGTAGCAAAGGCAGGTAGCGCCGTTGCCCATATCCATGGCAAGATCTGTTCTCGTCCAGTCAAACACAGGCATAAAGTTGTAGCAGATAACCTTTACTCCCGCTTTTGCAAGATTTCTGATGCTCGTTTTATAATTTTCAATATATTTTTCGGCAGAAGGCAGACCGAGTTTAATATCCTCGTGAACGTTGACGCTCTCGATACATTCCATCGTAAAGCCCGCGTCCTCGATTTCCTGCTTCATTTTCATCACGTCTTCAAGCGGCCAGGCTTCTCCCGCAGGAAGATAATGAAGCGCAGGAACGATACCCTCAACGCCCGGGATCTGCTTAATCTGTTCAAGTGTTACGGTATCTTTATCTTTACCGAACCATCTGAATGTCATCTGCATATTTTTCACCCTTTTAAAAAATTCTCAATAATTACTTTTTCACCTTTAAGAGAAGACTCATAAACTGCCAGCAAATCTGCAACAGATTCCGATGCAGCGACAGAATCGATCATAAAGCTTTTACCTGTATTTATACATGTATAAAAATCCTTTATCAGCTTCAGATGTCCGCTTCCCCATTCGATTTTGCCGACTTTACCCGTATCGTCACATCCGGAATAAATCATCTTCATTTTATCGCCGTGAATTCCAAAAACGTAATCGCCCTCTATTCTGAGCGTCGCTTTTTCAAGGTGAATATCTATAATCGGATTCGTACTGCTCGCTGATGCCGTCGTTGCGTAATAAACACCCCGTGTGCCGTCGGTAAATTCAAAGAAAACGCTTGCGTTATCTTCAACCTCAATAGTGTTTTTCAAATGGAAATTGCCGACTTTTCCCTCCACGGAATAAGTCTTTTTGCCTGCAATATATTTCATCAGATCGTGAGTATGTATCGCCTGATTTATCATTACTCCGCCGCCTTCCTGCGACTTCGTGCCTCTCCATTCGTCAGCGTTGTAATAGCTTTCATCACGCTGCCATTTGACAAGCGCATCGGCTCCCGTGACTTTGCCGTACTCTCCTGAATCGATAAGCTTCTTCGCAAAAATTGCAGACTCGTTGTATCTGTTCTGAAAACATACTGCAAGACGTGCCGACGAAGCCTTCTCTGCTGCTGTCAGCTCCTTAATTCCGTCAACGGATATAGCGCACGGCTTTTCAAGCACTACGTTTATATTCTGAGACAAAGCGTTTACTGCCATAGGAACGTGAAGATAATGCGGCGTGCAGATATGCACAACGTCGGGCTTTTCTTCTCTGAGCATCTCTTCATAATCCGTATATGCTCTGCAGGAATGCTCAGATGCCGTTTTTTCAGCTCTTTGCTCAATGATATCGGCAACTGCAGTAAGCTCGACTGCATCTTTGCCGAGCTGCTCTATTGCGTTAAGGTGACATTTCGAAATTCCGCCGCAGCCAATCAGACAAGCTCTCACAAAATCACTCCTTAAAAAGTACCTGACATATCGTCCTGTATGGTTTCGGTTATATTTGTTTTTGCTTTTGAAGAGTCAATTCTCTTTTTAAGCTCGGCATAAAATACATCTTCGTCAACAGGCAGAGTTACAACTTCATCTGTCCAGCTTGAAAGATGCGCCGCATTGGAAATCATCAGTCCGTTGATGCCTTCCGTGCCGTTTGCAACGAGCGGCTCGCCGTGAAGTATATGAGCGGCAAAAGCGTTGAGAACACCGGTATGCTGCTCGTTTCTGCCGTCTGTTTCAACAGGAACTTCCGTTGTTCCTATGCTGGCAAAGCCCTCGGCGCACTGAGCGCAGTGAATGCTCAGCGGCTCGTCAAGCACGGTAAGAGTTATCTTGCTGTTGTTTTCGCATACAAGCTTTGCTTTATCCATCGTTATTTCAAAACGGTTTGTGCCGGGATAATCGCCTGTTGTGGTTATAAATACGCCTGTTGCGCCGTTTGGGTATTCGGCATAAATAGTAGCGTCGTCCTCAACTTCGATATCGTGCCACTTTCCGTTATGGCAGAACGCACGGATCCTGCAAGGCATTCCGCAAATCCACTGCCATAAATCGAGCTGATGCGGGCACTGGTTGAGAAGAACTCCGCCGCCTTCGCCTGCCCACGTTGCGCGCCATCCGCCTGAGTTATAATAGGACTGAGTTCTGTACCAGTCCGTGATTATCCAGTTCACTCTGCGGATATCGCCGTATTCCTTGCTGTCTACTATTTCTTTAATCTTTCTGAATACGCAGTTTGTACGCTGATTGAACATCATCGCAAAAACCTTGTCGCTCTTTTCAGCGGCTTCGTTCATCTCACGGACCTGCTTTGTATAAACTCCGGCAGGTTTTTCGGAAACAACGTGAAGATTTTTGCTGAGCGCTTCAATAACGAGCGGAGGATGGAAATAATGCGGCGTGCAGATTATAACAGCGTCAACCTCGCCGCTGTCCATAAGCTCAGACGCTGTATCATAGCGCTTTGCCCACGGAAGATTTTCTTCTGCCCATTTAAGTTTATCGGGGTTTATATCCGCAACTGCAGTGATTCTCATTTCTTTTATATCGCCATTGAGGAAATTTTTTGCGTGCTTCGTACCCATATTACCCATACCGATAATGCCGAATCTTATAGGCTGAGCTTTGTGAGCGCAGTCGATCATCGCTTTAGCGGCTGCGGCAAAAGATTCTTCATGAGATGCGTAAGTATTTTTTTCCATATTATTCTTTACGGTATCGTCGCTTTCAAGAGCGGAAAGTCCGTCAAAAACTTTGAGATGCGGCTCAAGGGTGAGCAGCCTTCTGCCGTCCTTCTTTGCAAATTTAGTCAGAATTTCAACTATATTTCCTTCGCCCTCGCCTGCGGGAACAATGCTGCCGTCGGCATATATACCGTCTTTTATGTGCATATATTCAATTTTTTCTTCAAGCAGGTCATATGCTTTGAGCGTATCAACGCCGCACTGGATGAAATTAGCAGGATCAAATACGCCGAGAAGACCTTTTACGTTTGTAAGAAGGTCATAAACTCTTTCGGCAGTGTCACCGTAAATCGCTTTTTCGTTTTCGTGGCAGGGAATGATTCCGTTCTCGTTTGCGTAGTCAGCCATCATCTGAACTCTGCGCAGAACTTCATCCCTGTATTCCGCATGACTCTCGCCTTTTGTAAAGTAAAAGCTGAAAATTCTTATGTATTTTGCGCCGAGGATTTTTGCCGCTTCGATCGTGTTTTTAAACTTTTCAAAATGCGGCTCAAAGTCATCGGTTATTTCGATCTTGCCGTAGCCTGAACCGATCGAGCCGACTTTTACGTCTGACTGACTGTCGATTTCGGCTTTAATGGCTTTAGCTTCGTCAACTGTAATATCGTTTATGCTTTTTTCGCCGAGGCCTCGAAGCTCCATGTATGAAATGCCGTTTGCTTTACAAGCAGCTATCTGACCTGAAACGGTCTTTTCGCCTGATTCATCGCTGAATGCAGAAAATAAAAAATGTGCCATTGTTATTCCTCCTGACAATAATTAAAAAATTATTATATTTTTTTATATCATAGCACATTCTTTAAATAAATAAAAGATTTATTTGCCATTATTTTTATTTTTTTGAGTAAAATTTTTCAGCAAAAAAATACCCCGCCTTACGGCAGGGTAAAATCTGAAAATCAATACCAGATCCATCCGAAGAGAACAATCATTATTATCCACTGAACGGCAGTATATTTTACCGTTACTTTGCAGGTGTCTGTAACATAACTTCCGTCAGAAGCAGTAACGGTTACTTTTATGTCTGCGCTGCCCTTTTTGGCGCCGTAAACGTTGCCGCTGCTGTCGACTGTTGCAATCTTCTGATTAAAGCTTTCATACTTGATAGTATACTTCAATCCGCTTGTCGCATCTACCTTGGGTTTAAGAGCTCCAGAAGATTTATAATTAACGGTAATATCGTCAACGCTTACGCTTTTAAGCTTGCTGCTCGGATTGTCGGGCGTTGAAACTGCTTTTACGGTTACGTTGAAAGTTGTAGTCTTTCCGCTGTAAGTTACGGTGATTTTCTGCGTGCCGGCTGTAGAAAGTTTTGTCGGTGTGCAGGTAAATCCGCTTGAAACGCTGCTGCTCGTGCCGTTTGAATAAGAAGCCTTCAAAACAAGACCCGACGTGTTAAGAGTATCGCCGACGTTGTAAGTAGTTTTTGACGGCATTGTTTTTACCGAAATACTGCTGAGCGTGACGGGAGCGCTCTTTGCCTTCCACATAGCGTAAAGCGTTACGTTTGCATCTGAAGCGTAGCTTCCGCCTGCCTGATAAGTTGTGCCTTTGCCATCAGCTCTTGTGTTCCAGCCTGCAAAATCATAACCCGAACGTGTCGGAACAGTTTTGGTGATAGTCATTTTGGTGCCGTTTGTCTTAACCTGTGAAAAAGGCGCTCCTGATCCTCCGTTGGCGTTGTAAGACACTATATACGCCGAGCCTGACTTATTGCTTAAAAGAAGAACAATATAGGTTTTTCCTCCGTAAGCATAAGAAGCCATGCCGAACTTGGTATATTTGGAGTTGATAATTACTTCTCTATGACCGTCATTTGACGACATCCAGTAGTCTATCATATCCCATACGCCGTCAAACCTCGTAGCGTAAGCGATACATTCTCCGACAGCTTTCGGCTTTGTATAGCCGTAATCCTCATAAACGGAATAAGACTTTTTGCCGTTCGGTCTGGTATGGGAAAACTTGGATGAAATTTCCTTAGCTCTTACTCCTGCGAGCTTTGCCATATCCATATCATACGTTACGTTGCCGACTTTATTGGATTTTCTGACCTTGTTGATTTCATCCATGCACTCGCCTTCAAAGGCTTCATCATAAACGGCAGAAGCCGCATAAGCGCTTATTGCGGGAACAAAAGAAAGAATCAACATAATAACCATAAATACGGAAAATAATTTAGTGATTTTTGTTTTCATATTGAATACCTCCTTTATTATAATTATATAAAATGAATCACAATATTCATACGGAGGCGAAAAGATGAAAATATTTCTTAAAATTATTTCAACACTTCTGGCAGTTATGATTGTTTTTGTTCCGCTCAGCGCTCTTGCCGGTGAAGTGCACAACACTTATATATGCCCGAGGATATATATTCACGGGCTTATGGCTGTGCCGATTCAAAGGGATAAAAACGACAAAAATTCCGAAGTCATATTCCCGCCGTCAACTGAAAAAATACTTTCCGCTGTGACAGGCGCTCTTCCGAAACTCGGACTTTCCCTCGCTTCAGGAGGACTGAAAGGTTTCGGCGATGAAGCATGCAGGGTCGCAAATGAGCTTATGTCCGAAGCATACCTCGACCAAAACGGAAATGTTAAAGATAATTCGGGAGTATATTTTGAATACCCGGAAGCATCGTCAATTAAAAAAGACAGTAAGCTTTCATTTGACTACGACTGGAGAGTTGACCCGGTTGAAACGGCTGCTCAGCTCAACGATTTTGTGGACTATGTTCTTCGCTGTTCGGGAGCGCAGAAGGTAAACCTGAGCGCTCACAGTCTCGGCGGCGTGATTCTGATTACATACATTTCCATCTACGGATATGAAAAAGTGCACGGAGCATGTTTTAATTCTTCCGCAGTTTTCGGCGAATCTTACACAGGCGACCTGATGAAAGGTGAAATGTCGTTCAGCGGCGACGCATTCGATTACTTCCTGCATTATCTGATTGACGAAACAGAGTATCAGTATCTTCTCAGCGCCGTTACGGATGCGGCGGCAAAGCTCGGCGTATTCAGCGCAGCGGCATTTGCTTCAAACGAGCTGCTTGAAGCCGTTAAAGAGTCATTATTCAATCAGGTCATGCTCCCTCTTTTCTGCCACTGGCTGACTATCTGGGCAATGGTGCCTGATGAAGATATCGAAGAAGGTGTTGAAAACGTTTTCGGCAACATCGCCAAAGATCAGGATTATTCGGAGCTTATTGGTAAAATCGAAAAATACAATACGCTTGTGCGCAGCGGCAAAAAAGAAACGCTTGCCAAGCTTAACGAAAACGCAAACGTATACGTTATCGCGCGTTACGGCTATCCGTCAATACCGATCACCCCTTCATACAGCAAGCTCACAGACGGCACTATCGACGTAAAATACGCTTCTTTCGGGGCTGTTACAAGCCTTTATAAAGAAAGTCTTTCGGAAGAATACCTCGCAGATGCTGATCCTGAATATATTTCGCCGGATAAATCGGTTGACGCTTCCAAGTGTATGTTCCCCGAGCAGACGTGGTTTATACGCTCGTTCAAGCATTACAGCATGCCTGATTCGGTAGTAAACTTCACCGATCTGCTTCTTGAGCAGGCGGAGCAGGCAAGTGTTGACACGTTTGAAAAGTATCCGAGATTCCTCGTTTATGATTATGAAAACGATACGATTCTTCCCGACACAAATTATCAGTCTCCGACGCTTGTTTCATCAATCAAAAACATATTGAACGACGTTATAAAGCTCATTCGCTTTTTGATCCGGAAAATCAGCGGATAAAACTTTTACGGCAATAAATAATAACAGCAGTCTGGATTTTTGTAATCCGGACTGCTGATTTTTTTATTATTTGTATGGCTCTGAAGGAATCAGGGTTGCATTTTTGCCCATTCCTTTTTGTTTAAATACCTTATCAGGACCGGGGAATTTCATAAGGAATCCTTCCTGATGACCGGGATAAATCTGAAGCTCCCATCTGGTAAACAGAGGAATCATAACATAAAGAAGAGGCTTGCCTGCCGCAACATTCCACGTTGTAATGGTGAAGAACGAGCAGTTTGTGAAATGAGACCAGTAATTGCTTCTTGCTACTTTGTCGCTCATTCTTTCAAGCTGTTTCTGTGTCAGCTCCTTTTTAAGATATACATTGTCATGAAGACCGCCCTTGCCGTATCTGTAAGCTTCAACGTTGTAATAAACGCCGAATCCTTCGGGCACGTCCTGACCGCTGTATGTACCTACCGATACGCCTTCTCTCGGCGGAACGGTATAAGCGCCAACCTGAATATCATGATCCGTAAGGTTTTCAAAATAAAGCCATGAATGACCTTCCATCAGTTTTTTCAGTATTCTGTGGCAGATATAGACGTTTGCCACAATTTCTTCATCTTCGCTCTTTGCGTATGCCGCAACTGTCATACTGCACGCAATGAGCACAAAAACCATAATCACGGAGATTATCCGTTTTAAAGATTTCATCTTCAATCCCTTCCTTCTTAAAATTCCATATCAGTATATCAAATCGCGCCGGATATGTCAACCGATATTGTTTATAAATCGGCTCAATCGTCTTCATCTTCTTCCGGCAGAACTTCGACCTTAACTTTAATTACCCTTACCGCTTCCGCTTCAAGAACGGTAACGACTAAATTCTCATAAGTGAAGCTGTCCCCTGCTTCGGGAAATTTATCGAGCATTTCCGTAGCCCAGCCGCCGACGGTAATATAATCCGATTCAAAATCCGACGGCTCGTCAAAATCAATATAGTCAAATAAATCGTAAATATTTGTGCCTGCGTCAACCTCGTACACATTTTCACCGACAGCTTTTATATCAATTTCCACGCTGTCTCTCTCGTCAAAGATTTCGCCGACTATTTCTTCGGTAATGTCTTCAAGCGTGAGTATTCCCATCGTGCCGCCGTATTCGTCAACAACAACAGCCATCTGCCTGTGAGTTTCACGAAACTCTTCAAGTATTGATGAAACAGTTCTCGTTTTGTGAACAAATGTCGGCTCATACATCATTTTTCTTATATCCGGCTCCTCGCCTGAAGCTATACTTTTTATCAGCTTTTTCGTACTGATTATACCGATAATATTATCTATACTGCCTTCATAAACAGGAACACGGGTATATTTATAAAACTCTTCGCTGAGCTCAAACGGGTCCTCAATATCAATGGCAAAAACGTCGACCCTCGGAACGAGAATATCCATAGCCATAGTATCGGTAAATTCGATAGCCGACCTGATAAGTTCCGATTCGTCCTCGGAAAAAACTCCTTCTTCTTCAATATCTTCAAGTATTTCACAAAGCTCTTCGCTCGTAACGTTTGACTGATCTTCTTTAGTCCAAAGCTTTGCAAGAGCGTTCACGAACTTATTGACGAGCAGCACGATCGGTTTAAAAATAACCATGCTGAAATACAGCGGCTTTGCGTAAAGCTTTGCCGTTGAATCGGGAATCGCTGCGGCAATTATTTTCGGCAGAGTTTCACCGAATACGAGTATAACGGCAGTCGTTATAACCGTCGCCGCCGTTTCGCCTCTTGCTTTGCCGAGAAGCGAGATCGCAACGACCGTCGCCAAAGATGAAGCTGCGATGTTGACAAGGTTATTGCCTACAAGAATCGTAGACAGCGAGGAAGTGTAATCCTCGGCGATTTTAAGAACAAGTGCGGCTGTTTTATCTCCGTCCTGAGCGTATCTTTCAAATCTTAATTTGTTGCATTTTGCAAATGCGATTTCAGCCGAAGAGAAGAATGCGGAAAGGATCACGAATAAAAGCAGAGCAATTCCGCTGACGGTGTAATATACCGTACCTCCGTTACTCATCATCGGACACCTCCCTTTCTTCGGGATCGTCCTCATCGTAGATTTCCCCTACGATTTCTTCGAGTATATCCTCCATGGTAACGATGCCGAGAGTTCTCTCGTCCTCGTCTCTGATTACCGCAAAATGAGTCCTGCGCTTGCACATTCGCTCAAACACTTCGCTCACATCGTCGTCAGGGCCGGCAAACATCGGCTTGACCATATCTTCTCTTAAATTGAATCCGTCCTTGTCGTTTATCATTTTCCACAAAGCGGACGAAGTTCTGACAACGCCGACAATATTATTTATACTCCCTCTGTAAACAGGGAATCTTGAATACTTTTCTTCAATGAGAATACGCTTGATTTCGTCTTCGTCTTCCTTAACGGATATAGCAACGATGTCATTTTTCGGCGTCATTATTTCGCTGACTTTTGTATCGCCGAATTCAATGGCGGATTTGATGATCTCCGTCTCCTCAGGCTCAAATATCTCTTCCTCGCCTGCGTCCTCGACCATTGCGGAAAATTCATCTTCGGTTACGCTCGGCTCGTTGTCATAGAGCTTGAAAATCTTTTTGACAATATTGCCGAACTCGGTAAGAAGCCACGCCAGAGGGAACAACACATAGAAAAGCCCCAAAATAACGGCGGAGGCTGAAGCCGAAAACGAATCGCAGTTTGTTTTTGCAAAGTTTTTGGGAAGGGTTTCGCTGAAAATAAAAATCGCCAGAGTAATGATAACCGTAGCGGTGACAGAGCCGACAGTTGTACTGCCGGTAATGTCAATAAACATACTCGTCGCAACGGCGGACGCCCAGATATGAACGACGTTTATGACTATTAGCAGCGTTACTATCGTCATGTCAAAGTTATCAATGATCCTGACAACACGTTTAGCCGCACGGTCACCGTCATCGGCAAGCATTCTGAATCTTACGGTATTAGCGTAAGAAAAAGCAGTTTCGCTGCCTGCAAAAAAACCGCCGGCTATTATTAAAATCAATAGTAAAATACATCGCGGTACAATACCGTCCATATAGGAAAAATTCACACTCCTGAACAAAGATATATTCTTATAATATCACACTATAATTATTATTACAAGATTATTTTTCAATTTATGCCGTATTTGAGTTTGATTCTTTCGATCACCTTGCCGAAAGGCTTTGAAATTATAAGCAGGAACACAATATTTGATACAGTATATACCGCCGTAACAGGGAGCGAACTCGCCGCTTTTGCAAAATATCTGGTAAAATTGAAATAGCCGTCTTCCCACAAAGTGGTAAATACGTCCATCAGCAAAGAATACAGGAATCCTGCAGCGCCGCCGAACAAAACGGTAAGCACGATATTTTTTTTGATATAATCAGCAAGCACCGCCGCCAGAAGCCCGATTGTACCCCAACTGAACATCTGAAACGGAGTCCACGGCCCCTGACCAATTGAAAAATTGGAGATAAGCGCAGAAAACGCTCCGCACATAAACCCCGCTTCCTTGCCTAGATACATACCCGTAATTATAACTACCGCCGTAACGGGCTTGAAATGCGGCAGAGCTTCAAACGCAATTCTTCCGACGGAAGACAAAGCCGTCATAACCGCAACGATTATCAGCTTTTCAAGGTCGGTTTCGTTGTTTTCAAACTGAAGAACGAACGGAATTATTGAGATTACGGACACGATCAGAGTTGTGAAAGCGTACTGCTTTTCAGGGAAAAAGAAGTGACCGACCAGCACAGCGGCAGGAACGCCCAGAAGCAGTATTAAATATCCGATTACGGATTTGGTTTTTTTGCTCAATTACTGTACCTTCCTTTTATTTTTACGGCAAAGTTCGGCAACGTCTTCGGCTGTGACCGTATTTTTAAACATGTGCCTTGAAATTCTGCTTGCCGCAGTAGTATAAAAATTATTGTCTGAAAAGAATACGTCGGGCGTGTCGCAGGATACTGCGTCGCCGTCAAAAATCAGAGCGCATCTGTCGGCGTTCTGAGATGCAAATTCAACGTCGTGAGTTACAAAAATCACGGTGAGCCCTTCTTCTCTGAGCTTTGAAATAATCGAAGCGAGATTGCGCTTTGAATATGCGTCGATCCCCTTTGTAGGCTCGTCAAGAAGCAGGATTTCAGGCTTTAACAAAAGCAGTTTAGCTATTGCGCATTTCTGCTGTTCGCCGCCGCTCAGATCATAAGGATGCCTGTCAAGCAGGTACGAAACACCGAGCAATTCGCTCACGTCGTTTATCATTTTTTCTTTTTCGTCAGGCGAATATTCCATCACCTTGCAGATTTCTTTGAAATCTTCCTTTATACTGCTTTTGAGAAAGACCGTCTGCGGATCCTGCGGCAGAAGAGCTAAATTATGCCTGTAAAGACTGCCGTTTTTATAATCTTTGATTTTTTTGCCGTTTATTTCAACCTTGCCTCTGTAAGGTCTGCTAAGCCCGGCGAACACTTTCAGAGCAGTCGTTTTGCCTGCTCCGTTGCCGCCGAGAAGAGCAAACACCTCGTTTTTATATATTCTGATATTCAGCCCTTTTAAAATATCCGGCGCATCTTTTGCATACCTGAACCAGATGTTTTTGCACTCAAGCGCTGTTTCTTCGGAATGTGTATAGCCGTCTTTTTCGAGATGATCAATCCCATTCTCAAAATTATCCGAAAGATAATCCCTTCCCTCACGCACGGTTATAGGATATTCTCCGTCAGGGTCGAGAGCGTTTTTGATCCTTGCGGCGCAGGGAAGCGAATACATCAGTTTATGATCTGACAATTCTTTGCAGATATTACGAGGCGTATCATAATGCAGGATTTTTCCGTCTTCCATCACGATGATTTTATCTGCGGCAGGAAAAACTTCTTCCAGTCTGTGTTCAACCATTATAACCGTGACGAGCAGTTCACGGTTTATTTTTTTGACTGTGGATATAAAATCCGCCGCCGCTATCGGATCAAGCTGTGACGTAGGCTCGTCAAGTATTAAAATCTCGGGCGACATAGCCATTACAGACGCAAGATTCAGTATCTGCTTCTGCCCGCCCGAAAGCTCGCCCGTGCTGCTGTGATACCATTCGCCGATGCCGAAATAGCTCGCCATTTCGCCCACGCGTCTTCGTATCTGCCCTGTCGGCATACCGATATTTTCAAGTCCGAAAGCAAGCTCGTGCCACACCTTATCGGTTACGATCTGACTTTCGGGATTCTGGAGCACATATCCTATTTCACACGCGGCAGTTCTGCTGTCAAGACTGTCGGTATTTACGCCCTTATAATAAACTTCTCCGCTTTTTTCTCCCGACGGAGACAAAGAGCTTTTTATCATTTTTAAAAGCGTCGTTTTGCCGCATCCGGATTCGCCGCACACAACGACAAAATCGCCGCTGTTCACACTGAGATTAATATTGTCAAGCGCTTTTTTATCAGACGTCGGATATTTAAAGCTCAGATTTTTGATATGTAATATTTCCACTTCAAACTCTCCTTAATCTCTGATATAAACGGCAGGAACGCCGCCGCGCCGTAGCTTACATATACGATAACCGCACCCGGAGTAAGCGGGATTCTGCTCATGCTCGGATAAAAAGCAAAATGTACCGCCCCGCTTCTGAATCCGAAAAGTATCACGGTAAAAATGACTGCGCAAACGGCTGTCATCACGCCGTCTCTTACTGAGAATTTAAACAGCGAAAAGCTTTTTCGACCCTTTAGTCCGTATCCTCTGGCTCTCATTGATCGTGCGGTATCCACAGCGTTTTCGAGCGACCACGTTACAAGAGCAGAAAAAACTCTGACGGCGCTTCTTAATTTATCAACGTAGCTTTTTGACGAATAAAGCCCCATCGCCTTCTGTGCGGAAGAAATTCTTTTTGCCTGCCTTTTGAGGATAGGTATAAACTTTATCGCCATGGATATGACAAGAGCCGTTTTCGGCAGAGTTTTTGAAAACAGGAAGAGGAATTTATCCTCCGTTACGGTTTTGCTGTAAGCTCTGCACCAGAATGCGACAGCCGCCAGCAGCAAAGCTATGTTTACGCCGTAATAAATCGCCTCAAGCGTTACGGGATTTCCGTTCATAAAAAAGAGCGGCGTTACTCCGTTGTGGGAAAACAGCGGATTCGTAACAGATACGAGAATAAACATCGGTATATAAAACAGCAGATCGTCTTTTAAATTTCTGCCTTTTTCAATATAAACGCAATAGCTTACCGCACCGAGCAAAGCTATGCTCAGCATAAGCGGATTGACTGTAAAAATCGTAATTAAAATCAGCCCTGCAAAGTAAAAGAAAAGCGTTACAGGGTGATAAGCGCCGAATGCGTCCGACTCAGGCAGTTTCATAAATTCAAGACTCTTCCTTTTTTGATTTTAGTTGTTTTTTACGTTCTTTTCTGAGCCTTCGTTTTTCGGCTCTTTCTTCCTCTTTTGATTCGGTTATTCCGGCAGCTTCAAGAGCCCTCGGCCACGGACCGAAAAGAGCCTTGATCCTCGCAACGTCCTGCTCGCTGAAATCCGATTTTTTAGGAAACCGCTTCTCTTTTTCGCAGACGCGGCGCAATAAAATTATATATTCTTCTTTTGATAAGTTGCCGATCATCCGCTTCATCTCCGAAAAAAGCCCCTTCGCATTTATCGAGGGGCATAGTTAATCAATGCGGCAAAGCCGCCGTCAACAGCCGCACCCTTCTTTTGCCCAAAAGTGTACTGTAAAACAAGTGTTTTCTGCGACCCGACTGTAACGGTAATGGCAGTTGCGACGGATTTTCACCGAACTTCTCAGAAAAACGCTGTTCATTTTATTTTTTTAATTGTATCATCAGGTAAAATATTTGTCAATATACAAGCCCTTATATGCGAGCCTATTTTGTTGATTTTGCCTATTACACAAACTTTGTTTTTTTGGTATAATTATATCAGTATGGAGGTTATATAATGGAAATAGGCGAAGTAGTATTATATGCGGGCAACGGAGTATGCGAAGTTGCGGAAATAACGGATATGGATTTTGGCTCAGGCAAAGAAAAGTATTATGTTTTAAAGCCTGTTTTTTCAAAAAGCAATACGTTTTTTATCCCCGCCGGGAACGAAAATATGCTTGCAAAAATCAGAAGAATTCTGACCAAAGAAGAGATCGACAAAACCATTGCCGCTCTTGACAAAGAAGAGAATATCTGGATAGATGATGAAGTCTCACGGAAAGCCGAGTACAAAAGAATACTCAACAGCGGCAACTGCCTTGATATAATCCGAATGATCCACGCCCTGTATCTTCACCGTGAAAAGCTGAAAAACAGCGGCAAAAGACTCCACCTTTTTGACGAGCATACGCTAAAGGACGCAGAAAATATTCTGTATGACGAATTTGCGTATTCGCTCGGAATAGAAAAAGAATCTGTGCCTGAATATATATCCGGTCATCTCAACTGAATAATGCGTAAATCCCCGACAAGCTTAATGCCTGCCGGGGATATTTTTGTAAATTCACAATAAATCTGTCAGATTTTCATTGCTACTTCGTAAGCGCGCCAGATAACCGAGCGAAGATTGCCGATAGCGAGGCAGTCGCCTACAAGATAAACGCTGCTTGATTTTTCAGCAAGAGGAGCCGGGATATATCCTGCGCAGCTGATAACTGAATCGCATTCGATGTCGATATTCCTGCCGTTCTTATCCGTGCAGACGATAGAGCCGTCTTTTACTTCTTTGAGCGTTGTTTCAAGATATACCGGAACTTTATTAAGAGCGAACCACTCTCTGAGATACGATGAGTTTGCAAGGCATACGCCCTTCTGACTTACAAGGTCGTCTTTCATCTCAACTATTATCGGCTTTTTGCCCGTAAGAGCAAGCTCGTAAGCTATCTCGCTGCCTGTAAGTCCGCCGCCGATAACGGCAACTGTCTCGCCGACTTCCTGACCGTTGAGGAAATCGCACGCCTCAACCATCTTTTCATAGCCGGGTACTCGTCTTAACTGACGCGGAGTTGAACCCGTTGCAACTATAACGGGAGCGCCGCCGAACGCTGCAACGTCTTTAACTTCGTCATTGAGGTGAATCTCGATATTAAGCTTCTTCATCTGGAGTCTGTACCATTCAAGCAACTCGCGAAGCTTACCCTTATAGCTTTCAGCGCTGGCAGGGATAAACGTGCCGCCGAGTACGCCGCTCTTTTCGTGAATAATCGGATTATGTCCTCTTAATTTAAGAACTCTGGCAGCTTCCATACCGCCTATACCGCCGCCCACGATGTGAACTGTTTTGGGGGAAGACGTCTTTTTGATAAAATGCTTGTTCCACTGCATTGTCTCTGCGTTTACTGCGCAGCGCGCAAGATGAAGCGAATCGGAAAGCTCCTGATCGTTCGGAACGCCTTTGTAGTGACACATATTGAAGCATCCGTTATGGCAAAGTATGCATGGACGGATGTCTTCTTCTTTATCCTCCATCATCTTGGTGACCCAAGCCTGATCGGCAAGGAACGGACGTGCAAAGCCTGCACCGTCGATCTTGCCTTCTTTTATTGATTCCGCCGCAACTCTCGGGTCAAGACGACCTGCGCAGATAACGGGAATATCAACAAAGTTTTTGATATGCTCAACGTCTGCAAGATTGCAGTTTTCAGGCATATATACAGGCGGATGAGCCCAGTACCATGCGTCGTATGTACCGTTGTCGCAGTTGAGACAGTCATAGCCTGCGTCCTGAAGGAACTTGGCGGCTACTTCGCTCTCTGCCATATCTCTGCCGACTTCAACGTAATCTTCGCCGGGGAGCGCGCCCTGACGGAAGCCTTTAGTCTTGGAAATAACGCTGTAACGCAGTGATACGGGGAAATCTTTGCCGCATTCTTTTTTGATTGCTTTAACGATTTCAGCGGCAAAACGATAGCGGTTTTCAAGTGATCCGCCGTACTCGTCTGTACGCTTATTAACATATTTTAAGGTAAACTGATCAAGCAGATAACCTTCGTGAACAGCGTGAACTTCAACGCCGTCAACACCGGCATCCTTAAGCATTTTTGAGCTCTTTGCAAAGGAATCTATAAACTCCCGGATTTCTTCCTTTGTCATCTCTCTTGACGGAACTTTATCTGACCAGCGGTTAGGTGAAGCGCTGGCAGAAGCCGTGATTTTGTCAAGATTCATAAAGGGTTTGCTGACCGCTTTAAGAACGGGATTTGAATAAAGCATCTCCATCATACTGCTGATGGTAAACGAACGGCCGAAGCCCGCCGTAAGCTGAACAAAAAGCTTTGCTCCTGTTTTATGGAATTCGGGCATCCACTTTTTGAGGTCCGCATACATCTTTTTATTCTTATGCAGCCACTGACCGAACATCGGGTTGTAAACCGGCTGACATCCGGGAAGAATCAGTCCGACGTTGTTTTTGGCAATTTCCATAATGAAATGAGCGCCGTCTTTATCAAAATGATTCTTTTCCATCCAGCCAAAAAGGTCGGTGCCGCCCATACTTGTGAGTACGATGCGGTTTTTGATTTCGCAGTTACCGATTTTCCACGGTGTAAACAAAGGTTCTAATTTCTGATCCATAATTTACCTCCTGATATTTTATCACACGAGTTTATTATATCATAAAATAACTAAAATTAAAGTGTTTTTTATAAATTAACGATTATTCAGCTAAAATTTTCTTCATTGTCGTCATCACTCATATTTCTCACTGGGTTTTCAGGCAGAGCATACGACAAAACGGCATATATGGCAATACCCGGTACCATAAGAAAAGCCGAGAACACGGTGTAGGCGACACGCACAATCGAAGGGTCGATATTGAAATATTCGGCAACACCTGCCAGAACTCCGCTTATCTTTTTATTCTGCGAGCTCCTGTACAGTTTCTTTTTCATCACGTGTTTCCACCTCTGTTTCGTTTTCTTCTTTTTCAGTTTCGGTTTCAGGCTCTTCGCTCTGCTCTTTTTCCTCCTGCTGACGCAGAAGCTCTTCTTCCATAAAGTAATCTATTCCGTCAATGGGTTTCGGATGCTTTTTGTATTTTGCCGTCAAAACTATCAAAAGCACAAGGCATACAGCCGCCGCAACTGCGGAAAGAAGCTGTGAAACTCTGATTGTCGAATTGCCGATATAAAGGCTGTCCGTTCTGAATCCTTCAATAACCATTCTGCCAACGCCGTACCATACGCCGTAGCAAAGAAAAGTCTGACCGCTGAAGCGCCTTGCTTTTTTGGTAATGATATAAAGCACAAGGAAGCCTAACAGGCACCATATTGATTCATATAAAAAAGTGGGATGTACCGGAAGATTCGGGTCAACGCTCATACCTTTAGCGGCAAGAGTTTCCTGCTCTTCAAGTATCGTAACGGCTATTTTTTTGCTCCACATTCCCCAGGGAAGATCGGTATTTGAGCCGAAAGCTTCCTGATTTGCAAAGTTGCCCCAGCGACCGATTCCCTGACCGATGAGAAGGCTCATCGCCGCGCAGTCAAGCAGATTCAGGAAATTGAGCTTCCTTACCCTGCATACAACATAAGCCGCCGCTATTCCGAATATTATTCCGCCGTAAATCGCAAGTCCGCCGTTCCAGATATAAAGAATGCTCAGCGGATCGCTTTTATAAGTCTGCCAGTCATAAAAAAAGCAGTAATAAAGTCTTGCGCCGATGATTCCCGCAATAGTTGAATAGATAAGAACGTCGATCATCTTATCAAGATTCATTTTCCATTTATATGCCGTTCTGCCGCCGAAAAGCACGGCAAGCAAAAATCCGAAAGCTATGATAGCGCCGTACCAGCGTATTGTAAAATCGTGACCGAAAAGATTGAACTGAACGAGTATCGACGAAATCGTGAAACCTCTTTCTATACCGGTAAAATAAACTATGGTACTGTCCATAAAAATCACCTCATTTTATTCAACAGGAAGAATTACAGACAATGCGCTGTATTCATCCATAAGAGTCTTGCTGAGAATCGATTCAACGTATTCTTTGGTAATCGTTTTGTAGACCTCAAAATCAGTAAAAATATCCTCGCCGCAGAAATATGAAAGAGCCATATTGTTTGCGATTTCGTCAATATCATTAAGACCCATTATCATTCTGCCGTAAAGCTTCTTTCTCGTGCGTGAAAAAACTTCGGGGTCGATTCCGTTTTTGCG
>CADAMY010000036.1 GCA_902789095.1 Oscillospiraceae bacterium
CTGCCGTTTACAGTCAGAGAATCCGGCGCATACAGCAAGCCTCCGCCAAAATTTTCAGGCAGCTTCGGCATATTTTTATCATTCAAATCAGCACAATCAAATATCGGCCCCTCAATACACCAGTCCTGCAAATTCCTGCTGTGCACGGCATAAAGCTTATCAGAGCAATACCTGTCAATATCAGCGTCACAGCTCGGATAAACATACATTTCTCCGTCAATCAGATGCGGCTCTCCGTCAGGAAAAAAGTATTCAGGGGGCAGCAGCGGATTTCTTGATTTCATAATCAATAACCATATTCCTTTAATTCATTTTATCAACCATAGCTTATATTTTGCTCAGAGGTAATAAACCCCGATTTATCAATAATCTTCTTGAATGAAGCAGTTGTTAAACCGACAGAAAGTTTTCTTTATTCTGTCTTATATAATCCGCAATTTTTTGGAGAACGGAGCTTTTTTCATTTTCCATTAACTCTCTGAATTTTTCATCAAGCACATCGATTTGAGATTCGTCAAACGACACTTCTTCATTATCATCGTCAAACATATTATACATAGGCTCAAATATTTCAGATAAACTGTCGCCCGCAATATTTTTTACAGCTCTTGCCGCCGTGCCCGTAAGGGGCTGACCGTTGCATCTGAAAAAAGTTGAGAGCGAAGTGTATTCGCTGTCTTCAAAAACATAATTGAGAGCGTAAATATACTGCTTGTATTCGGGAAGTTCATTGAAAGCAGCAGTCATATCGCCCTCTTTTTCAAGTTCGATCTGAATATTTGCCGCAACGCCGAAAAGCAGTTTTTCATTATCAGCCTCAAAGCTCTTTTCGGTAAGCGTTCTGTATTCCTGACGTATAGCTTTTTCTTTTTCGAGCTTTGCTATTATTCTTTCTCTTTCTGCCTGACGTTTTTTGCCTGATTTTGATGCAAGAACAAACATCACGATCATCAGAATAATCAGAAGTATAAGTATTGCAGTCCACAACGGATTCTGCGCAAGATAATCAAATAATCCTTTCATAACCCACCTCTTAAATCAAAGCTTTATATATATCGCCCTTTTTGAATCCTGTAAGCTTTGCTGTGTTTTTTGCCGCTTCGCTGACGCTCATTCCGCCGTCAACACTTTTTTTAGCAAGAGCTACGGCGTCGTCAAACGTCATTTGTTCATCCTCAGGCTCCTGACGTTTTCCTTCGACTATCAAAACTATTTCGCCTTTGACTCCGTCTTCGCCGTAAAGCTCAACGGCTTCTTTGAGAGTTGTTCTGATAACGTCCTCATGGATTTTCGTTATTTCCCTGACTATCGCAATATCCCTGTCACCGAAAGCCTTATACATATCCTTGAGCGTTGCGGCGATCTTGTGCGGAGCTTCGTAAAAAACCATTGTCCTCGTCTCATTAACTAACGATAGAAGATGCTCGTTTCTGCCCGGTTTGTTTACGCTCAGGAAGCCTTCAAAGGTAAATCTGCCCACAGACATACCCGACAGCGCAAGAGCTGTTGAAAAAGCGCACGGACCCGGAACAGATTCAACTTTAATTCCGTTTTTATGGCAAAGCCGCACCAGGTCTTCACCGGGGTCTGATATTGCGGGCATCCCGGCATCGGTTACAATCGCGCAGGTTTCGCCCGACAATATCCTTGAAATTATGTATTCGCCGCGCTCCCTTAAATTATGCTCATGATAGCTGACCATAGGCGTTTTGATATCGAAGTGATTAAGAAGCTTGACCGTTACCCTCGTATCCTCAGCCGCTATAAAATCGCACTCCCGAAGCGTTCTGACGGCTCTGGGCGAAAAATCCTCAAGATTACCTATCGGAGTGCCTACAACGTATAATTTACTCATCGATGATTCTCCTTATATTCCCCGTAGATTGAAAGCATTTCATCAGAAAAAACTCCTTCGCTGCTGTATATCGCCAGCACGCTTTCAACATTCATAAAGGGTTTGCCGCCCTTTTTGCCCTCAATCAGAAAAAGCCACGGCTTTGTATTGATGAATTTTGAAACGAATCGCAGTCTTTTAGGCTCAATGCCTGCCGTGCGCATACTCGTTATAGTATCAACAAGGCGTTCCGGCCTTCCGCACAGGCACAGTTTGCCTGAAAAATTAAGAAGATACGACGCCGCTTTACACACGTCGTCGATATTGCACATCGTCTCGTGCCGAGCTATCTGAGCGGATTTTTCCCGGCTCTTGATGCCGTCTCCGTCGGATTTATACGGCGGATTCATAATAACCGTATCAAACGAGGCATGCTCAAATATATTTTTAATATTCTTGATGTCGCCGTGAACTATGCTTACTTTATCTTCCGCTTTGCTCAAAATTACGCTTTCTTTCGCCTGAAGACACGCATTTTCCTGAATATCTATGCCCGTGATATGTCTTCCGCAGCCGGAGCGTACAAGCAGCATCGGGATTATACCGCAGCCCGTACCCATATCGCATACCCTGTCTTTTTTGCCGGGACTTGCAAAATCGGCAAGTATTACGGCGTCCGTGCCGAAGCCGTGTTCGTCGCTTACGGCAACGCAGCAGCCGGAACCGAGATATTCTTTGCGGTACATATTATCCCTCTTTCCATAGATTTATTTGCCCGTAAAATGAAGTATCAGTTCATATATAACAGGCACCAGGATGCCGGGCAGCAGATTGCCGACCTTGAACTTTTTGCCGAATGCGAGATTTACACCGATCGTAAAAATCATAGCCGAGCCGACAAGGTTGAGATTTGACACAAGTCTGTCGCTCATATAAGGCGCAACAGCGCCCGCGGCAAGAGTTATCGCTCCCTGATATATTCCGAGCGGTATCGCCGAAAACAGCGTGCCGATACCGAACGCCGATGAAAATATCATCACTATAAAAAAGTCGAGGATAGATTTAACATAAAGAGTCTGAGCGTCGCCGGTAAGCCCGTCCTGCAATGCGCCCATAATAGCCATTGCACCGACGCATATAATAATTGTTGCATTTACAAAGCCCTCGGTAAAGCCTGAATTTCCGTCAGATTTAACCTTGCCTTTCAGCCAGTCTCCGACGTGTTCAAGCTTATCCTCGATTTTAAGCGCTTCGCCAAGCAGTCCGCCCAAAACGAGCGAAGCGACAAGAAGCATCGAGCCCTGCGCATTTATTTTACTGCCTGAAACCGTGAACATCTCTCCGAGCGTACCGGAAACACCGATAAACATAACTGATACGCCGAGAACACCCATCAGCATTTTTTTATAATTTTCTTTGATTCCTTTTTTGAATAAAACTCCGAGCAGCGACGCAATTACTACCGCCGCTACGTTTGCTATTGTACCTAAACCTTTCATTTTTACCCTTCTGTTTTGACAAGACCTGATTTTACCGGTGTACAAATATAACTCTGCTCATATTTATTTTTAAGAGTATTATAAGCATTTTCGGCATTTGCTTTTTCTTTGAATATTCCGAAAACGGTCGGACCGCTTCCGCTCATACAAGCGCATTCAGCGCCGTTATCGTACATAACACCCTTGATGTCAACCCTCTGCGGCACCTCGATAAGCTGCTCGAATACGTTGCCTGTGTGGCGGCAGATACCGTCAAAATCGCCGTTTGCCGCCGCATAGAGCATTGAAACCGTGTCCAGATGACGGACATGATTTTTGTCAAACTCAGCATAAGCCGCCGCTGTTGAAACTCCTGCGTCAGGCTTTGAAAGCACTATATAACAATCGTCAAGGCAAGGCAGATCGGACAGCACGTCGCCGATATTCTGAGCCGCCATAGTGCCGCCTGTAAGACAGAACGGAACATCTGCACCGACCTTTGCTCCGATCGAGCACAGCTCTTTAACCGTAAGCCCCGTATCATAAAGATCATTAAGCGCTGCTATTACCGCCGCACCGTCTGCGCTGCCGCCGGCAAGACCTGCGGCAAACGGAATCGACTTTTTGAGATAAATCGAAATATTGTGATCCTCAATTCCTGTTTTATCAAAGAATTTTTTAGCAGCCTTGTATGCGATATTTGTTTCGTCACAGGGAATTCTCTTTTCGCTGCTTTTGATTATGATTCCGCCCCTATCCGTCTTTTCAACGCTGACTTCATCAAAAAGGCTCACCGACTGCATAATCATAAAAAGACTGTGATAGCCGTTATCGAGTCTTGAAAGAATATCAAGCATAAGATTGATTTTAGCTGCCGCTTTGTAAGTGACTTTCATACTATCACTCCCGAATAGTAAAGATTTGAATAAATTATACCATTGATTTCAAAAATTGCAATGCTTTACATTATTATTTGGCAAAAAGTACTTGAAAAACAATAATTTTAATGTATAATATTATTTGTATATTTACGACCATTTCAGGAGGTATTTTTAATGGCTGAAAATGAAAAAAACTTTTTCATTGAAATGGAACATGATATGCTCAGATTCTGGGACGAAAACAAGTGCTTTGACAAGCTCCGTGAGCAGAATAAGGGTCATGAGATGTTCCGCTTCATTGACGGTCCAATTACAGCTAACAACCCCATGGGTATCCATCACGCCTGGGGCAGAAGCTTGAAGGATATTTTCCTCAGATATAAAGGCATGAGAGGCTACGACTGCCGCTACCAGAACGGTTTTGACTCTCAGGGTCTCTGGGTTGAGGTTGAGGTTGAAAAAGAGCTTGGCTTCAAGACCAAAAAGGATATTGAAAACTACGGTATGGACAAGTTCACCCGTAAATGCGTAGAAAGAGTAAAGCATTATTCGGGCATCATTACCGAGCAGTCAAAGAGACTCGGTCAGTGGATGGACTGGGACAATTCATACTATACCAATACAGACACCAACATTCAGGGAATCTGGTATTTCCTTAAAAAATGCGATGAAAACGGCTGGATCAAAAAAGAGTATAAACCCATGCCCTGGTGCCCGAGATGCGGAACTTCACTTTCGGAGCACGAGATGACGGGCTCGTATAAGCTCATGGTTCACGATTCAGTTTTCTTCAAGCTTCCGATCATTGAAGACGGCAGAAAGATTCTTGTTTGGACTACTACTCCGTGGACTCTTTCCTCAAACGTTGCGCTCGCCGTAAACCCTGAAATTGATTACGTTGAAGTTAAAGTAAAGAGCGACGACGCTGTGCTTATCCTCGCCAAGAACTCAATCAAATACTTAGGCGATGACAAGCTCGAAGTTCTCCGCCTTTTCAAAGGTGAAGAGCTTGTCGGTCTTCATTATGAAACCTGCTTCCCGGAGCTTGAGGCTCAGCAGGGAATCGACCATAAAATCGTAGCTTGGGAAGACGTTGACGCTGAAGAAGGCGTAGGCGTAGTTCATATTGCTCCCGGCTGCGGCGCCGAGGACTTTGAACTCGGCGAACGTCTCGGCCTTGCAAAGGTAATGCCCGTTGACGATATGGGTATATTCCTCCCGAAATTCGGATTTATGACAGGTAAAGACAGCCACACTATTAAAGACGAAGTATTTGAAGAGCTTAAAAAGAGAAACAAGCTCTATAAAATCGACCCGCACGAGCACAGCTACCCTGTATGCTGGAGATGTAAGAGCGAGGTTATTTTCCGCCTTGTTCCGGCTTGGTATATCGTAACAGGCGAGCTCAAGCCCAGACTTCTTAAAGCCAGCGAGAGCGTTAAATGGGAGCCTGCTTCAAACGGCAAGAGAATGGCTGACTGGCTCAACAATATGGGTGACTGGAACATTTCAAGAAAGCGTTATTACGGTATGCCTCTCCCCTTCTATGTATGTGAGGATTGCGGCAAAATAACCGTAATCGGATCAAAAGCCGAGCTTCGTGAAAAGGCTGTTGACCCTGCCGCTGTTGACGCTCTGCCGGAGCTTCACAGACCGTGGATAGATTCAGTTCAGATCAAATGCCCCTGCTGCTCAAAGCCTGTAAACAGAATCAGCGAGATCGGCGACGTTTGGCTTGATGCCGGTATCGTTCCGTTCTCAACAACAGGATACTTTGACGATAAAGAGAAATGGGCAAACAATTACCCTGCCGACTGGGTTTCCGAGATGCGAGAGCAGGTCCGTCTGTGGTTCTATTCTATGCTTTTCATGAGCGTTGTTCTTGAAGACAAAGCTCCTTACAAGAGAGTTCTCAGCTATAACGCCGTTGTTGCTGAAGACGGCTCAAAATTCTCAAAGACGGGCTTTATGATAAAATTTGACGAAGCCGCCGAAAAGATAGGCGCAGATACAGTCCGTTATCTTTATGCCGGCGCTCCGGTTGCAAACGATGTACGTTTCGGATTTAACCTCGGTGACGAAGCAAGAAGAAAGCTCCTCTCATTCTGGAACATATTCACATTCTTCAACACCTACGCTCAGCTTGACAAGCCTGATTTTGAAAATTACAAGCTTGATAAATCAGCTCTTACTCCGACTGACCGCTGGCTCATAATCCGCACGAATCAGTTCATTGAGAAAGCAACTGAATACATGGACGATTACAAGACAAACCTTCTTGTAAAAGATTTTGAAATATTTGTTGACGATATTTCCAACTGGTATATCAGAACAAACCGCCGCCGCTTCTGGAAAACGGAGGACGAGCAGGATAAGATGGTTGCCTACTATACCCTTTTCTTTGCGCTTAATACCTGCGTTCGTATAATGGCACCCATCATTCCGTTCATGACAGAAAAAATCTGGCAGGATCTTACGAGAAAAGTTCTGCCTTCAAGCGCCGAATCAGTTCATCTTTCCGGCTGGCCGACAATTATGGAAGGCTTTGAAGACGACGGAATTATAGAGCAGACAGCGCTTTCAAGAGAAGTTATCGCTGTTGCAATGCGTCTTCGCAACGAGCATCAGCTCAAAGTACGTCAGCCTCTTCAGAAGCTCTTTATATGCGCCGATGAAGCTTCTGCTGATAAAATCAGAATTTTTGAAAAGAATATTACTGACGAACTCAACGTAAAAGAGGTCGAGTATATCGAATCAAAAGACGCTCTTGAAGAAAATTATCTTACCGTAAACTTCAGAGCGGCAGGCGCAGTCCTCAAACAGAACGTCAATAAATTCAAGCAGGCTCTTGAAGCATCTTCAGACGAGCAGATGGCAATAATGGTTGCATCGGTCAAAAACGGTGAAAACGTAACCGTTGACGGATGGGATGAAACATTTGCTCCCGACCTGTTTGTTATGAACTCAAAGACAAAGGCGGGCGTTGTATCTTCTGCGGTCACACCGGACGTTACAGTTGCTCTTGACATCGTTATCACCGAAGAGCTTAAAAAGGAAGGCGCAGTCAGAGACGTTATCCGTCAGTGCCAGCTTCTCAGAAAAGAAGCGGGATATCAGGTTGAACAGAGAATCTGCGCAGCCATGACCGGCGACAGCTTCGTAATAGACGCGCTCAAAGAAAAGAAGGATCACATTGCCGCTGAGCTTCTTGCAGACGACGTTATATTCGGCGAGATGGACGGCGCTGATCTTACAAAAGAAATAGAAGCAGCAGGCAAAACAATCACCATAGCTGTAAAAAAATAAAATTATAGGAGATATATATTATGGAAATCACAAAAGATATGCTTATAGGCGACATTCTTGACGCTGACAGAGAAACAGCTCAGTTCTTCCTCAACATGGGTATGCACTGCCTCGGCTGCCCCTCAGCAAGAGGCGAAAGCCTTGAAATGGCTTGCGCAGTTCACGGCGTTGACGTAGACGATATGGTTGAAGAAATCAACACATTCCTCGCTTCCAAAGCATGAATTTAAGACCGAGACTTAAAATGGCTGCAGATATGGTACGCTCAGGGTCACGCTTTGCCGATATCGGCACTGACCATGCGTACCTGCCTGCATGGCTGATTTTAAACGGAATCTGTAATTCGGGAATCGCATCTGATTTAAGAGAAAGCCCACTTGAAAACGCAGCGCAGACACTCAGAGTTTATAACATTGAGGAAAAAATAAGCCTGCGCCTTTCAGATGGGCTTGACTGCATTTCAGGCGACGAGTGCGACGATATTGTTTTTGCAGGTATGGGCGGCACTCTTATAAAAGAAATACTTGAACGCACAAACTGGATAAAAGACAAATCAAAACGGCTTATTATTCAGCCGATGAGCCACAGCGAAGACGTAAGAATTTATCTTTGTGAAAACGGCTTTGAAATTATAAAAGAGAGCGCCTGCGTTGATGACGGACGGGATTATATATGTTTTTGTACGGAATATAAAGGCTCGGACTGTAAAAAAAGCGGACTATATTATTTCACGGGAGTTCATCCCATTCCGGGAAACGACGCATCAAAAAGATATTACGACAGGCAGATTAAATGGCTCAACACCCGCTGTTCTTCGCTTGACAATGCAGGAATACACAGTGAAGAATATTATTATCTTAAAAATATACTTCATGAATACGAGGTGACTCAAAATGGCAAAAGTTAAAGACTTCTATAATTTTCTCAACGAAGCTTTCCCTTTTTCAATGCAGGAAAGCTGGGACAACAGCGGTTTTCTCGCAGGTGATCCCGAAAAGGAAGTAACCCGCGCGGCGGTAGTGCTTGATATAACAAGTGAAGCAATAGAATACGCCCGCCAGACAGGAGCGCAGCTTATAATCAGCCATCACCCTGTTATTTTCAGACCGCAGAAAACTTTTTTAAAAGGCAGCCTTGCTTATCAGCTCGCTTCAAACGATATAAGCGCAATCTGCTCCCACACCTGCCTTGACTGCGCAGACGGCGGAGTAAATGACGTATTGGCGCAGATTCTCGGCATTGAAAACGTTGAGGTATTCCCCTGTGAAGATAACGAGCATATGGTCAGAGCAGGTGTTTTACCCGAACCTATGACAGCAGGTGAGCTTGCCGCATATATTAAAGAGATTCTCGGCGGTCCTGTACGTTACTGCGATACGGGTAAAACTATCGAATCCGTTGCGCTCTGCGGAGGCTCTGCCGCAGGTTTCAGCAAAGATATAATCAATGCCGGCATCGACGCATTCATCACAGGCGAAGCTAATCATCACAATTTTATTGATGCTAAAGAAGCGGGGCTGAATCTTTTTGCGGCAGGTCATTTTGAGACGGAAAATCCTGTTATCCCCATGCTCGCAAACAAGTTAAGACTTGAATTTGAGGATATTGATATTATTGTAATTCCGCAGTCCCCACCATTTATAACGGAGTAATTATGGCATTTGACGGTATCTTTTTAAGACACATAATAAATGAAATATCGCCCTGCGTAATCGGCGCAAGGGTAGAAAAAATACACCAGCCTTCACGAGAAGAGCTGGTTATTCATCTGCGCTCAAAAAGCGGCGCATACAAACTGTTTTTATGTATAAGAGCTTCGGGACCGAGAATACATATAATCAACAGCACTCCTGAAAATCCTGCGAGTCCGCCGATGTTCTGCATGCTGATGAGAAAAAAACTGACAAATTCTCTGCTGTCGGGCATTCGTCAGAGCGGACTCGATCGAGTCGTTTACTTTGATTTTGACGCAGTTAACGAAATCGGCGACAGAGTAACGCTGACTTTATCCGTTGAAATAATGGCAAAGCACAGCAATATTATGCTCACTGACGAAAAATCAAGGATAGTTGACGCTCTGAAAAGAGTTGATTTCAGCCGCTCTGAAGTAAGGCAGATTCTGCCGGGCTTTCCTTATACTCCGCCTCCTGCGCAGGATAAACTGGATCTGCTTAATGCCGGAACGGACGATATAATCAGCCGGGTAAAAGCGTATGAAGCAAAAGCAGTTTCTTCTGCTCTGCTCAACAGCGTTCAGGGGCTTTCCCCTCTTATCTGCCGTGAAATTGCTTATCGCTGCGGAGAAGATATTGCCGTATGCGATATGAATAAAGTTTACGAAACAAAATTATCAGAAGAAATCGAGAAGCTCAGATCGACTTGTGAAAGCTGCGGCGGCAAGCCGTTTGTTTTAAAAGATGAAAGCGGTGTGCCGACTGACTTTTCATTTACTGAAATCGGTCAGTATTCCGGCAGGCTTACAAGCGAAAAGAAAGAAAGCTTTTCACAAATGCTTGAAGAGTTTTATTCTGAAAAAGACAGAGCCGAAAGAACGAGGCAAAAAGGTCACGACCTGATTAAATTTTTGCATAACGCTGTTGAAAGAACGTCAAAGAAGCTTGACCTTCAGCGCATTGAACTCGAAAAATGCGCCGACCGTGAACAGCTTAGAATTTCAGCAGAGCTGATAAACGCCAATCTTTACAGACTTGAAAAAGGCTCGCTGTATTACGATCTTGAAAATTATTACGACAACAATAATATAATCAGAATCAAAGCCGACCCTTCTCTTTCACCCGCAGGGAACGCTCAGAAATATTTTAAGCTTTACAGAAAGGCTAAAACGGCTGAACAGATGCTCACGGAGCTTATTTCAAAAGGTGAAGAAGAACTCAGCTATCTTGACTCTGTTTCCGACGCGCTTGATCGGGCTGTCACTCAGTCTGACATAGACGAAATCAAGCAGGAGCTGATAATCAGCGGCTATCTCAAAGATAAAAGCAAGGGTAAGCGAAAACAGTCAAAGCCTTCTCCGCCGCTCAAATATATGACGTCTGACGGATTCACCGTACTTGTCGGCAGAAACAACCTGCAAAATGACAGACTGACTTTCAGAACTGCGAACAAAAACGATATGTGGCTCCACACTCAGAAAATTCATGGCTCTCACGTTATAATACAGAGCGATAACCGTGAAATCAGCGACGAGGCTATCGTAGAAGCTGCGGAGATTGCCGCTTACCACAGCAGAGCGAATTCGGCAAAGCTTGTTCCTGTTGATTATACATACGTTAAAAATCTTAAGAAACCTCCAGCGTCACCGCCGGGCAAGGTAATCTATCACGTTTATTATTCGGTAAACGTGACGCCTGATAAAAATAAAATAGAAAATATGGCGGTAAAATAACTGCCCAAAAATCAAAAGAATAATAATAAAAATCAGTTGATTTTTACCATTTGATTTTAAGATAAAAATATGATATAATACTTTCAACGAGTTGCAGAAAATGCGTAAGTCCGGTTAGGGCTTACGCATTTTTCCTCGTATAAATACGCCAATAAAAAGTATGCGGCTCATTACTTGTTTTCGGTAATGAGCCGCCTGATAAATATTTAATCAATTACTGAAAAATCAGCCGTCAAGTCTTGCAACCATATCCTTGAAAGTTTCGGCGATTATGCCCTGGGATTTAATACCGAGCGAATTCGTTTCATGATAATGGTCATGGTCAAGCCTGTCATAAGCTTTGTTGAGATAAGGCTGTGTCTTATGTAATACAAAGTCATTCGGAGCTACAACATAACCTGTGAAATCATTCGTTACGCCGAATACAAGCAGGTCGGGATCGCCTGCGATCTCACCAAGAGGCGTGGGATTGATTTCCGGTCCTTCGCCTGTTGCGGAATTCTCAGCGCTTTCGTATCCGCCGTAAACCGTCTGCTGGAACATTTCTCCGGGTACAAGCACCATCTTTTTCTCGCCAAGCTCAAGATAAGTCATTTCACTTCTGAGCGCTAAACCGAGATCGCTGACGCTGTTCGGATAAATGTCGGCATTGAACGTATGACGCATTGCAAGAAGCGTCAGAACGTTATTATCGTTTGGATAATAGAAAGGCTGCTGAATAAACTTTATTTCAGGAGCAAGTTCCGTATCGTTATCACCGATCGAAACCGCCGCATCCGCAAGAAGTTCGCCCTGCTTTTTGATTTCAGCAAAGCCTTCTTCACCTTCAAACTCAACCATATCGACCGCACCGATTGCGCCGATACCGTAAAGCACGTTTGCTCCGCAGGCAGCTTTGACGGCTTCACGCAGATAATAAGGATATTCTCCGCTGAGCGATCTGTTGCCGCCGCCGAGTGAATTCGGATGAGCCGGGAAATTAAGTATCCACGTCTCGTTACTGCCGTCATCGGGTGAAAAACGGATTCTTGTAATTTTATTGAAAGGATGCTTGGGCATTCTTCTGTTAGACTGGGAATGCTCGATTTCTTTAAGTCCCGAATAAAGCTTACCGGGCTTCCTGTCAGCATAAGCCTGCTTGCAGACCTTGACCATTGTTTTCATCAGCATATCCATATAATCGGGATCTTTACCGTCAGACGGAATGGAAACAAGATTCGGCTTACCCCAGTAGCCGACGGTATCAATGCCCGAATGGCTGTGAGTACAGCTGATATTTATACATTTGCAGCCTGTCTCTTTGCAGAAATCAGCAAGCATTCCTCTGACAATTCTTACCTCGTGACCTGTAAATCCGATTATGTCCGCACCTATCCAGACTATACCTTCGCCGCTTCCGCAGTCGATCCATACTGCGCTGGCGTATACGGGGGTTTTTACATCCTCCATCTTATGTCCCGATCCGTGCCCTGCGATCCAGTATGTTTTGCCTTTTGTAAGGTCAGGCATGATCTCTTCACGAGAAAAACCCACGTTGTACTTGTCGCCTTTAATGATAACGGGATCTGCTTTCTCTATTGCAGGGGCAGTTTTCTGTTTGCCGATTTTTTTGCCGAAATTTTTGGTGATAGCAACAATTCCTTTTGATGCTAAATCCATTATGTCCATAAGTATCTCCTTTTATTAATATTTTTTAATCATTGCCGTTGTTTTCGTTGTCATTTGCCGGAGGATTCGGATTTTCCGTCTGCTTTGATGACGCCTGCTGCTGTGAAGAATGACTGCTGCTTGGCTGGCTTCTGGAAATTACAGAGCTTGAAGATGCAGAAGAAGATGAAGCACGTGACGAGAAATACCTGGCTGATGTTGAATATGACGATCTTTTTGTCGTACTGTAAGATGCTCCGTTCTGATATGATCTGAGAGTCGTTCTGCCTGTACCTGTGCCGTCCTGAGTCGATGTGATTTTCTTTGCGTTTGTAAAGTCAAGAGCTGATGTTCTGTTTTCTTTAAGAACGATATTTGTTTCGCCGTAAATGGCAAGCTGAAGCTTTTTGGCGCAAATCGGATAATCAACTATCCAGACCCACTGCTTAGCTCCCGGTGAAGATGTGGTGTTGAGATACGTTGAAACCATTTCAACGCCCTGCTCGCTCGGCAGCGTGATTTCATTCATTTCAAAATCCATCCAATTCTGCGATGCCGCCGCAGTGATCAGAGAGAGGACTTCGGTCTGTGAATATCCGGTTCTGATATATTTAGCGCAGTTTCTGTATGCGTTGACAAGCTGCATATATGAAGCAGATTTTGCGCTGTCGATAAGACTTTTTATAACTTTTCTCTGACGTTCTGTTCTGTTGATATCGCTGTCCAGATGTCTGATACGGCTGTAAACCAAAGCTTCTTCACCGTCAAGAGTTACTTCTTTGCCGTAAGGGAAATCCGTCCAGTGAGATGTTCTGCGGATATACTTTGCCTCATTTTCCTCAACGTCAATAGTAACTCCGCCAAGAGCATCTATTAAACTTTCAAAGGAATCAAAGTCAACCGAAATATATTCGTCAATCTCAATTTTATAATTATTTTCTACTGTTTCTATCAAAGCCGCAGGTCCGCCGAATACAAATGAAGCGTTGATCTTTTCGTATCTTCCTTTTTTGGTGCCGTCAGCCTGAGGAACTTCCATATAAGTATAACTGTCACGGAAGAATGATGTGAGCGTAATTGACTTGGTCTTCTTATTTACGGAAACAAGGATAATTGAATCTGAACGTCCGTATTCTGCTCCGTCGCTGTCGTCAACGCCGCAAAGAAGAACATTGATAACGTTTTTGCTGTGCATTTTCTCGCCGTTGTTGTTTGCCCAGTTATAAAGATAGCTGTTGAGAGAGTTTGCATCGGTTACGTCGCCCATAGCAGTAAAGTCAAGATTTTCTTCCTCAACTATATCCTGATCGCCATTATACTCATAACCTTCGTTGCCGTAATCAGCTCCTCTGGTAACATAGTAAAGATAACCGACAACCGAAGCTATACCGATAATAATAAATGCTATAATCGAGATAAGCACGATCTTGATGATTTTATTTCTTTTTTTCTTATTTATTTTTTTCGCCTTCTCCTTTTCTTCCGGAGCGTCAGGCTCTGAATTATTGTTCTCAGGCGGAGTGAAAAAATCTTCGCCGTCGTCATCGTCTATAAGGTATTTGCTGTAATCATTATATTGTTTACTCCCGGAACTATTTTGTTCGGAAACTCTGCTGTTATACTCATCTTCGGTACTGAAAAAGTTATTATCGTCCTTGCTGTTCAACAGTCATACCGCCTTTAACATATATTTATTTTGTTCGGAAACTCTGCTGTTATACTCATCTTCGGTACTGAAAAAGTTATTATCGTCCTTGCTGTTCAACAGTCATACCGCCTTTAACATATATTTTCATTTTATTATAACATAAATATACATTAAAAGACAACATCTTTTATGAAATAAATGTAAATTTATTTAGAATAATTACAAATAGTAAATAAACGCAGAATCGGGGTTATAACAGTCACATAACCGTATAACCCCGATGTTGTTATTCAGTATATTTATAAACTCAAAAAAATTTGCGTTTCGGCAAAGCGGGCGGAACGTCAGGCATACAAAAATCTACAAGAATAGTATCATCGCCGACGACAGCAACTTTGTTCCACGGAATCTTTATATCCTGACTTTTTGAAAAAAGCTTTCCCCTTGAATAAATCACAAGGCATGTGATCTGCCCCGTATGTATATCAAATTCAACGTCGTCAACGTTGCCGAAACGGGTGCCGTCTGATTGACTTATTACCTCTTTATTTCTCATATCCGCAATGCAACAACCCATAAAAAATCAACTCTTTCTATTGTAAAATTTTGTCCTGTGTGATATAATATATTTAATAATATTCAGAAAGGTTGAATTATATGAAAAAAATAATTGCAACATTGCTTTGCGCAGTTATGCTCTTTACCGGCTGCGGATTTGCGGCTTTTGCAAATGCGGCGGCAGACGATGTACAGCCTGCACCGTCAATTACAATAACGCCCGAAATGATTCAGCAGGGAGCAGAAGATCTGCACCTCGGCGATCTTATCAGACCGCTCAAAGCAATAAGATTTACGTCTATGGACGTTTTCGGTCAGTCAATGATGAAAGTTCTTTACGGTATTGCTGATTTTCTTATTGATAATATCGTAGGTCTTTTAAACTATATCACTCCGTCAAAATTCCCGGCGGCGGAAACTTACAAAACCGAAAACTTCTATAAAGGCACGGACACTTTCCTTACTTCCCCTGCCGCAGGCGCAAAATGGAGCCTCGGCTATTCATCAGCCTCGATCCAGACAGGCAACGAGCTTGACGGCAAACATTATGTAGGCGGCAGTCTTTCGCTTGATAAATCCGCTACATCTATCACAGACGATCAGAGAGTTCGCATTGTATGCCTTAACGACGGCAGCGGCAGAGGTTCCGTTGTATTTGCGGCTATTGACGCATTCGGCATTTCTCTGAGAGACGTCCGCATTATCCGTGAACGCCTTAATGACTTTGCAAAACAGAACAATATTATAAGCATAAATATCACCGTTCTTCATCAGCACAGTTGTGTTGACACCCTCGGACTTAACGGCAACCTTCTTGAAATGATTGCCAAAAATCCGGCGGCAAATATTCTCAACAAATATCTCGGCACCGATATTCCGCTTGTAAACGGTCAGAATCCTGAATTTATGGAAAATCTTTTCAATGTAACGACAGCAGCTATCCGTGACGCATACAATAATATGGAAACAGGCAAGCTTTACTATTCTTCCATTTACGCTTCGGACTATATCTATGATAAGCGCGAGCCGATGGTAAAGGACGATTATATTCACCGCTTCCGTTTCGTTCCCGATGACGCTTCATCAAGAGAGACGTGGCTTTGCAACGCGGCTATTCACTGCGTAGGCAACGGTGCGGCAGGCACGGATATCACTGCTGACTATCCTTACTATATGGAACAGACGATCAACGAACAGGCAGATGCAAACTTCATGTATTATCAAGGCGCTGAGCTTGCTATAACGGCAGAGAATGATGTTCTTGATGAAGAATACCGTGAGATGGACAGATATTACCGTCTTCGCTATTACGGCAAAGCCCTCGGCGAACTCGTTATCAACTCCGACGCTCCCGAAAAGGAAGTTGCTCCCCTTCTCAACATCAGATTTGAAGAATACCGTGTTCCGATCACAAATGAAATCCTTATCTTTGCCGCCAAAATGGGACTGCTTACCAACATTGCCATAGCAAAAGATAGTCATCAGACGTCTATTGACGTTGTAACCGAAATCGGCTATATGGAGCTTGGCGAAGACATTGCGGTAGCTATCGTTCCCGGTGAGCTTGAGCCTTCAATAATCGCTTTCGGCGGAGCTCTTGATAATACAAATTCCTACAGAGCCGAGGACTGGAACTATCCTTCAATGCAGGAAATCGTAGGAAACGACCGTGAGCTTATCGTTTTCGGTCTTACAAACGACCAGATCGGATACATTCTTACAGATAATGACTACTGCAGTATCCTTTCAGGCGTAAACGAAGAAATCGTTGCAACCGGCGACAAAGCAGGTTCTTCAACTATCGAAGCTTTTGAAAAGCTTATGGATTCTATAAAATAAAGAGGTCAAAGCAAATGGATGTCAGAATTTTCAACAGCGCAGATGAATTAGCTGATGCAGCGGCTCAGCTTTTCATCGAAACAATCAATCAAAAAAACGACGCCGTACTCGGTCTTGCAACAGGCGCTTCTCCCGTGCCTACATACAAAAGGCTTATTGAAGCTTATAAAGCCGGCAAGGTCAGCTTCAAGGACGTAAAAACATTTAACCTGGATGAATACTGCGATCTGCCGAAGAACGACAGAAACAGCTATTACACTTTTATGCATGAACAGCTTTTTGACCACGTTGACATTAAAGAAGAGAACGTTAATTTCCTTGACGGCAACGCTGCCGACTGGCAGGCAGAAAGCAAGCGTTATTCCGAAGCAATGGCTAAAGTCGGCGGAATCGACATTCAGCTTCTCGGAATAGGCACTAACGGTCATATCGGCTTCAACGAGCCTGCGGATGAATTTACCGATGAATCATTCAAAGTAACCCTCACCCAGAGCACTATTGATTCCAATCAGAAATATTTCGGCGATACACCTATGCCGAGGTACGCTCTCACAATGGGTATCGGCTCAATCATGAGAGCTAAAAAGATTCTCCTTATCGCAACAGGCGAATCAAAAGCCAAAGCTATTGCAGGTATGTTAAGCGGTGAAGTTACCCCCCGTCTTCCCGCTTCCGTACTCAACAATCACGCCGACGCAGTAATAATGCTTGATAAAGCGGCGGCAAGCATTATTTAAAGAAAGGATGAACACATAATGTCAGATATATTCGGCAATTTATTAGTTATGCTCGGTGTAATTGTATCGCTTCCAAGTACAATTATAATAACAGCGCTTATGCCGCCTGCAGCTATAATTATGAGCCTTTTGGAAGGTGACACTTCGTTTGTAACGGGATTTTTTACCGATTTAATCGACGATATCAGGTATATATTTGAAGTTTTAGTAACACCTTCACTTTGGTAAATAGTTTTCAGAGCCATCCCTTGCGGTTGGCTCTTTTCTTTTGGGATATATAAACGATCGGTATTTATCTATATAACGTTTGAAATAAAAGCATTAATATATTGTAAAAACTAATATAATGTGTTAAAATAATCCGGAGGTGTCATTATGAAAATTATGGTTGCATCCGACATTCACGGCTCGGCTTATTACTGTGAATGGCTCATTGAAAATTATAAAAAAAGTGAAGCTCAGCGGCTCTTGCTTTTGGGGGATATTCTTTATCACGGTCCGAGAAATGACCTGCCGAAAGATTATGACCCGAAGAAAGTTGCAGAGCTTTTAAATGTATACAAAAACGATATTATGTGCATAAAGGGCAACTGCGACAGCGAGGTTGACGATATGGTGCTTTCCTTCCCTGTGACGGCTGAATATGCCGTTCTGTTTGACGGCGAAAGGATGATTTTTGCAACACACGGTCACCGATACAATATTGATAATATCCCCCCGATGAAAAGCGGCGATATTCTTCTTTACGGTCATACGCACGTGCCGCTCTGCACTGCAAAAAAAGGCGTCAATATTATGAATCCCGGCTCCGTGTCTATACCTAAAGAAAACAGCCCTCACAGCTATATGATTATAGAAGACGGAGTTTACTCCTGGCACGACTTTGAAGGAAACGTTTATATGAGCGTTAAATAAGAGGATACCGCTATGAGAATGTATGATATTATTCAGAAGAAGAAAGAAAATAAAGCCTTGACAAAAGAAGAAATCCGATACTTTGTAGATATGTTCACTCAGGGCAAAATCGAAAACTGCAAGGCCTCGGCTCTGATGATGGCGATATGGTTCAACGGAATGAACGACTATGA
Source organism: Oscillospiraceae bacterium (assembly GCA_902789095.1). GTDB lineage: Bacteria > Bacillota > Clostridia > Oscillospirales > Acutalibacteraceae > CAG-488. The sequence continues at coordinate 18,423 of CADAMY010000036.1, forward strand.
GCTGAACGAGCTGACGTTTGCGATGGCTCAGTCGGGTGACACGGTAGACCTTAGCGGCATAGACGGATTCACGGTTGATAAACATTCAACAGGCGGAGTCGGCGATAAAACTACTCTTATTGTGGCTCCTATCGTTGCCGCCTGCGGCGGAAAAGTCGCTAAAATGAGCGGCAGAGGCCTCGGTCATACCGGCGGCACAGTTGACAAGCTTGAATCAATAGAAGGATTCAGCACCTCCCTTGACACAGAAAAATTCATTGAATGCGTAAATAAAACAGGCCTCAGCGTAATCGGTCAGACGGGAAATTTGACCCCTGCCGATAAAAAAATGTACGCTATACGGGATATTACCGCTACGGTGGACAGTATACCGCTCATAGCCTCAAGCATAATGAGCAAAAAGCTTGCCGCCGGCTCAAAAGGAATAGTTCTTGACGTTAAAACAGGCAGCGGCGCTTTTATGAAAACAGTTGAGCAGTCGGAAATACTGGCTGAGAAAATGGTTTCGATCGGCAAAGCCGCAGGCAGAAAAATGACTGCGCTTATTACGGACATGGATTCGCCTCTCGGAAAAGCAGTAGGCAATTCCCTTGAGGTGATCGAAGCTGTTGAAGTTCTCAGGGACAGACAGCACGACGAGCTTTACGAATTATGCATAACGCTTGCGGCAAATATGCTGATGTTTGTTCACAAAGAGAGTTTTGAAAACTGCATTGAAATGGCCAAAAAGGCTGTAACCGACGGTAAGGCTTTGAAAAAGCTCAGAGAAATGGTGGCTTTTCAAGGCGGCAGGGCTGAACTGATTGACGATACGTCACTTTTCCGCAAAGCGGAATATATTATTCCCGTAAAATGCGAAAAAGCAGGATATATTTATCACATGGACGCTGAAAAAATCGGCAAGGTTTCCGTGCTTCTCGGCGCAGGAAGAGAGCGAAAAGAAGACATCATCGACCACTCCGCAGGAATAATTCTATGTAAAAAAACGGGAGATCAGATAACGGAAGGCGAAACGATAGCGTACCTTCATACAAATAACGAAACAATAACCGCTCAGGCGTCGGAAATGTATAAAGAATGTCTTGAAATATCCGATAAAAAGCCTGAAAAACGAAACATAATAATCAAAACTATCAGATAAAAGGAGAAACTTATGAAGCTCTGGGCAGGCCGCTTCTCAAAGGAAGCAGACAAAAAAACAAACGATTTCAATTCATCAATCGCAACAGACAGCCGTATGTATTACGAAGATATTGAGGGCAGTATAGCTCACGCCACAATGCTCGGCGAACAGGGTATTATTACGCAGGAAGACTGTGAAATAATCGTATCCGAACTCAGAAAAATCAGGGATGAAATTACAGACGGCACAATAAAAATCGATCCTGACGCGGAAGATATTCACACTTTTATTGAGCAGACTCTCACTCAGCGTGTCGGCGACCCCGGCAAAAGACTCCACACCGCAAGGAGCAGAAACGATCAGGTTGCTACGGACGTAAGACTGTATCTCAGAAAAGAATGCGCCGCTCTGCGCACTCAGCTTGAAGAGCTGCTCACGGTACTTGAAAAGAAAAAGAATGAATACAAAGAGATGGTCATGCCCGGCTACACCCATTTGCAGCGAGCTCAGCCGATAACTCTCGGCTATCACATAGCCGCATATATTGAAATGTTCAAGCGTGACGTCAGCCGCCTTGACGACGCTGTTAAGCGTATGAACGTAAATCCCCTGGGCAGCGGTGCGCTTGCCGGCACAACGTACCCGATAAACCGCGCGAGAACTGCCGAACTACTCGGTTTTGATTCATTTACTCTCAACACTCTTGACGGCGTTGCAGACAGAGATTTCTGCGCCGAAATCGCCTGCGCCATGTCGCTTATTATGGTACACCTTTCAAGATTCAGTGAAGAAATAGTGATGTGGAGCTCGTGGGAATTCAAATTCATTGAGCTTGACGACGCATTTTCAACAGGCTCAAGCATAATGCCGCAAAAAAAGAACCCCGACCTGGCGGAGCTCATAAGAGGTAAATCGGGCAGAGTTTTCGGCGACCTTAACGCTCTGCTTACGATGATGAAAGGTCTGCCGCTTGCATACAATAAAGATATGCAGGAGGACAAGGACCTCACGTTTGAGGCGATCGACACAGTTAAGATGTGCCTGACGGCGTTTATACCGATGATAGACACAATGACCGCCCTTCCCGAAAACATGAGAAAAGCCGCCGCAGGAGGATTCATAAACGCTACCGACTGCGCAGATTATCTTGTCAGCAAGGGACTCCCTTTCCGTGACGCATACAAGGCAACGGGAGAAACAGTAGCTTTCTGTATAAAAAACGGATACACGCTTGAAACCCTGCCGATTGAAGAATACAAAAAAATCTGCGATTTATTTGACGACGGAGTTTATGAAGCGATAAACCTTGAAACCTGCGTAAGAAGAAGAGGACTTTTTGATATAAAATAAAAATTCGGCAGGCTTTTGCTTATGTTGGGATCAGAATTTTACAATAAACGATTTCACAAAGTCGATTATAATTTTTATAAATTCAATTATTCTGTCAAATATTGAAGCCGGTTTTTCCTCCGTCACTTCGTCAGCCGCCGGAGTCTGGTCGATAAGCTCAACATAATCAATGAATGAGGCGTCCTCCTGCAGTTCATCGCCGGACTTTGTCTGGTCAACGTTCGCAAGCATAAGCCCCGCCTGCTCAAGAATCAGAACGTCGGACGCATTAACTTCGCCGTCGTGGTTGCAGTCGGCGGCTGACCATTTGAGCGAGCCGACCTGATCTTCGGTAAGAATACCGTTTGCCATTAGATTTACAAGATATGCATCGCGCGCGTCGTAGATGCCGTCGCCGTCAACGTCGCCGTAAAGCAGAATGTCATAAGAGCCGGCGTCGCTGTCGTCAAGCCACTTGACGAGATTTACT
>CADAMY010000037.1 GCA_902789095.1 Oscillospiraceae bacterium
TCACCCACCGAAGGTGGATTTCACCCGTCCGTAAGGACGGATTTCGTTGAAAAAAGCGCTTTTGTCTGGTAGACAAAAAGCGCTTTTTTCATGGTTGCGGAGGTAGGATTTGAACCTACGACCTCCGGGTTATGAGCCCGACGAGCTACCAAACTGCTCTACTCCGCGTCACAAGACTATGTTATTATACACTATAATAATATGTTTGTCAAGTGTTTTTATACATTTATTTTAATTAGATATCAGCAAAATGATAAATTACTGCTGTTTAAGTTTTTCAATTTTATCACGAAGGTAGGCGGCGTGCTCAAATTCAAGTATTTTAGCGGCTGCCTTCATTTCTGCCGTGAGCTGTTTTATCATTTCTTCTCTCTGCGCTCTTGTAAGTCTTCTTGAAGGCTTATCTTTTTCGTGCGAAGAGATTTCAAGAATTTCGTGAACGTCTTTGATGATCGTTTTCGGTACAATGCCGTGTTCTTCGTTATATTTCTGCTGTTTTTTACGGCGTCTTGCGGTTTCTTTAATAGCTCTTTCCATAGACGGCGTAACGCTGTCGGCGTACATAATGACCTGACCGTCGGCGTTTCTGGCGGCTCTGCCTATCGTCTGAATCAGCGACGTTTCACTTCGCAGGAAGCCTTCTTTGTCTGCGTCAAGAATAACGACGAGTGACACTTCTGGAATGTCAAGACCTTCTCTTAACAGGTTGATTCCGACCAGCACGTCGTATTCGCCGAGTCTGAGCTCCCGTATGAGCTTCATTCTCTCGATAGTTTCAACGTCATAGTGCATATATCTTACCTTGATATCAAGATTATCAAGGTATTCCGTCAGATCCTCCGCCATTTTTTTGGTAAGAGTAGTGATCAGCACCCGTTCTTTTCTGCTCGTTCTGATGTTTATTTCAGACACAATGTCGTCAATCTGACCTTCTGTCGGTTTAACTATTATTTCGGGATCAAGCAGACCTGTCGGACGTATGAGCTGTTCGGCTGTCTGAACGCTCGTTTGCTTTTCAAATTCACCGGGAGTAGCGCTGACAAATATTTTCTGACCTGTTTTTGCATAAAATTCGTCAAATTTCAGCGGTCTGTTATCGTATGCGGAAGGCAGACGGAAGCCGAATTTGACAAGGTTGTCTTTTCTTGAATAATCGCCGCCGTACATTCCTCTGACCTGCGGCAGGGTAACGTGCGATTCGTCAACAAACAGAACAAAATCATCGGGGAAATAATCCAGCAGGGTAAACGGAGCTTCGCCCGGTTTTCTGCCGGACATTATAGCTGAATAGTTTTCAATTCCTTTGCAGAATCCGGTTTCCCTGAGCATTTCAATATCGTATTCCGTTCTCTGCCGGATCCGCTGAGCTTCGATCAGCTTGCCTTCTGAAGTGAATTTTTCAACCTGTTTCTGCATTTCTTCATATATCTGTTTGATCGAGCGCTCCATTTTATCTGGAGAAACAACGTAATGCGAAGCGGGATAAATCGCAACGTGAGAAAGATTGCTCTTGATTTCGCCGGTCAGGGCGTTGATTTCACTTATCCTGTCAACTTCATCGCCGAAAAATTCGATTCTTATTGCGTTTTCATTTGAATAAACGGGGTAGACTTCCACAACGTCGCCCCTGACTCTGAATTTATTTCTCGAAAAGCCGATGTCGTTGCGCTCATACTGGATTTCGATAAGCTTTTTTATAAGATCGTCACGGTTTTTTTCCATTCCCGTGCGCAGAGAAATAACCATACTGCGGTAATCTATCGGGTCGCCGAGAGAATAGATGCACGACACGCTGGCTACGATTATTACGTCACGTCTCTCAGACAAAGCTGACGTCGCAGAATGGCGCAGTTTGTCGATTTCATCGTTTACAGCGCTGTCCTTTTCAATATAAGTATCAGTCGTCGGAATATATGCCTCCGGCTGATAATAGTCGTAATAGCTTACAAAGTATTCAACAGCGTTTTCGGGAAAAAACTCCTTGAATTCCGTGCAGAGCTGCGCGGCAAGCGTTTTATTATGGGCGAGTACGAGCGTCGGGCGGTTGACTTCGGCGATTATGTTTGCCATTGTGAAAGTTTTGCCTGAGCCTGTAACGCCGAGAAGAGTCTGTTCCTTATAGCCTTTATTAAGTCCGTCAGCGAGCTGTTTTATAGCCTGAGGCTGGTCGCCCATGGGCTGAAACTTTGATACAAGTTTAAATTTGTCCATAATAATCCTCTTTAAAGTGATTCAAAAACTCGTGTGCCTTTTTTCCTGAGCCATTTTACAAGCAGTAAACAAAGGATGATGTTGATAACTGCGGCAATAAATATAAATAAGGCAGGGGAGAGAACAAGGCTTGATAAATAGCATAAAATGCCGAGAACGACTACATATCCCCATGAGCCGAGCATCGCGACAAGAACGCTCATTCCCTGTTTTATGGCTATCGTTTCATTTGTCCAGGTAAGATTCGGGCTTTTAAGGTTAGTGAAAAGTCCGGTCAAAGCGTTGAGACAAACGAAGGAGCTTACAAAAATTATAAGCGTTAAAGCCTGCAGCACCGGCAGCTTTAATACAATAGATATTATTACAGCGCAGATAAATACGGGCGTTTCCGTAAGCAGAATGTGAAGATAAAACTTTGATTTTAAAACGGTCCACGTATCAACAGGCAAACTCTGAGCTATCCAGATATTTTTGCCTTCAAGCGAAATACTCGGCGCAGATATGTCGTTCATCGCTGCCATAAAGCACATCAGAGCCGCAGCAACAGGCATAATGTACGCTTTGAGTTCCGGCAGGTTCCCGTTTATCGCCTGCAAGATCGCCTGCCCCTTTACGGCAAGAATAATCGTTCCGACGGGAATCAAAATAGTGCCGAGACCGCAATTTAAAATGTAATTAGGATTACCGATAAAATGAGTAAATTCCTTTGAAAGAAATGCGCCGAGAGCTGATTTTTCTTTAACCTTCTTTTCACGGTAGACAGCCTTTTTCTCTTTTTGTGAAGAAGACGCTATTTTAAAGAAGCTTTTTGCGATTATCATATATGCGCAAAAGGCGAGCAGGGCGGAAACTGCCGCGCATATCAGAAGATTAAAAAGATTACCTGCCGCAGCGTTCCCGATAAAATAGAGAACATACGCTTTGCCGATAATAGTATCGCTGATTTCAAGCGCATTAACAAGAAGCTGAGAAATAAGCTCGTTAGACTTAAAAGCAAAGAAATAATAAACACCGAAAAAGACAAGCGCCGTAATTACGGTAACGATGCTTTTGTTTTTAACTTTCAGGCTGATTTTTGCCACAAGCCAGCCGAGTGCGCAGGATATTACAAGATCGATTACCGAAATAATTATTCCGAATATTACAGTTGAAAGCAGCGCAGAAAAGCTAAATGGTTTATTGATAAAATAAACTATCTGAGCGGGTATGAAAACAATCATACTGTACATCAGTCCGAGCAGATAAACGCCGGAAAGTCTTGAAAGAATGATGTATTTTGCGGGAATGGGCAGCGAGAGCAGCAGATCGTTGTCTTTTGCTTTGTAAAGGGTTGAAAACGTGTTGAATACGCTGCCGAACGTTCCTAAAGTGACGGATGTAATTGTTAATATCATAAAATACATCCAGTCAAGATTCAGCGAAACGAGAGTGGAGCAGAGAGTGAAAGCGAGATTGAAAAAAAGTCCGCCCATAACGAATACCATAACGATTATGAAAAACACAATCGATGAGACGGTTTTCTTTTTAGTTTTTGCTTCGCCGTTCTTTTTATCTATAAAAAAACTCTGAAATATATCTGTAAACTGTTTTTTTATCAGAGTAACGAACATCATTATCCCTCCATTTCAAGGAATGCGGATTCAAGACTGGCGTCGCCTTTTACTTCGTCCATTGTTCCTGATTTTATAAGCCTGCCTTCTTTAATGACCGCAACCTTGTCGCAGAGCTTTTCCGCAACGTCAAGAACGTGGGTCGAGAAGAATATAGCTCCGCCGCTGTCACATACTTCTCTCATCATGCCTTTGAGAAGGTGTGCGGATTTCGGGTCAAGACCGACAAACGGCTCGTCCATGATTATCAGCTTCGGCTCGTGGATCCAGGCAGATATAATTGCGAGCTTTTGCTTCATGCCGTGAGAGTAAGACGAAACCGCCTGAGCAAGGGAATCGGTCAGCTCGAATAAATCCGCATACTTTCTGATTCTCTCCTGTCTTGTATTGCTGTCGATAGCGAAAACGTCTGCAATAAAATTAAGATATTTTATTCCGGTCATAAACTCATATAAATCGGGATTATCCGGTATATAGGCAATTTTTTTCTTTACTTCTATCGGATTTTCCGTGACCGATAATCCGTCTATGAGTATTTCGCCCTGATCAAACTGTAAAATCCCGGCGCATGATTTGATCGTAGTTGTTTTGCCTGCGCCATTATGGCCGATAAATCCGTAGATTTCACCCGGTCTTATGTGTAAAGAAAGGTTATCAACAGCAACTTTGTCGGAATATTTTTTAGTCAGTCCGGTAATTTTAAGCATAAAAATGCCTCCTTATGTTTCTGAATATGATTATATCATAACATATAAATAAATCAATAGCATAATATTCTATTATACAATTTTGATTAAAATTAATAAATTTGTTAAATTTCTTGTTGAATTATTGACAATAAAAAATACAGTGATAAAATATAATTGAATTAAGAGGTGATTTTTATGAATAAAAAGAATTTAATAATTATCATCGTTGCGGCTGTTGTTGCTGCTTCAGGCGCTATAACAGGCATTTATGCCTATAACTCGCATAAAGACAGAGTTAAGCCGACGCAGACGACAGAATCAACAACTTCTTCTGCATCAACAACTACAACGACTTCCGCAGCAACTACAACAACCACAACAACCACAACAACCACAACAACCACAACAACTGCAACTACTACTGCAACAACGACAACGACGTCTGCAGCAGCCACCAAACCGGCTGCAACAACTCAAAAAACTACTCAAACAACTAAAAAGCCGACCACTACAACAACCAAAGCTCCTTCTTCTATTCCAGTTCGTTCCGGCGTAAACTGCTCCGAGTCATTTGAAAAAGAATGTATGGCGTCAATCAACAGAATTAGAAACAAATACGGAATTTCTTCGGTTAAATACAATATGACAATGGCAAAGCTTGCCGGGGTCAGGGCAGTGGAAATTTCAAATAATTTTTCTCATACAAGACCGGGCGGTAAAAAATCATATTCCATTTACAATGATTACGGTTTAACAAAACCCAAAGCCGTCGGCGAATGTATTGCTTACGCTACAAGATTTGACGGTACAGACGATATTGTTGATTATTGGATGTCGTCGAATGACGGTCATAGGGAGGTTCTTTTGAGTTCAAAGTATTCTTATTTCGGCATGGCTGAGTATACCGCAAACGGTAAAACCTACGCTGTTCTTCTTCTGAGCAACTCCGTTAGTTTTTAAAAAATTTATCCGTGTAAATCTTATTAAGGTCTACACGGATTTTTTATTTATTATGTTTCTCAGTTTTTTGTAGCATTCGTTGCATATAATGCAGTCGTTAAGCGCTCTGTGGGCGCCTGTTGACGATACGCCGAGATATTCTGCAACGTTTGTCTGCGATTTGCTTCTGAGCATCGGCAGAGCTTTTCTTGAAAATCGCAGAACGTCAACAAAATCATTGGTAAGCGGAACGCCTAAATAACCAATCATATTATCGTATATAAAGTTGATGTCAAAATGAACGTTATAGCCCATCAGAATATCGTCTTGCGTGAATTCCTTAAAATGAGACAGGACTGTTTTTATGTCAGGGGAGCTGCTGACCATTGAATTTGTAATGCCTGTGAGCGAAGTAATAAAGCTGTTTATCGGCGCAGTCGGTTTTATAAGATAAGAGAAGTCGCTGACAACTTCGTCATTTCTGATTTTCAGCGCGGCGATTTCTATGATTTCACATTCCGCAGGCGACAGCCCCGTTGTTTCAATATCAATAACAGTATAGTCACTCGGAAACGTGAAAAGACTGCTGCCTTTGTATAATCTGTTATTTGTCATTTTTGATGTTTTTCCTTTTTATTTTAAGTCTTGTAAGATCATAGCTTGTTTCAATCAGCGAATATACAAGCTCTCTGTCTACCGTACCGTCAAGAAGCAGGGAAATCCAGCTTCCTTTTTTCATGTGATACGCAGGCAGTATTCCGTCAACGGAAATTATCGAGCCGTACATAATAGGGTCGCATTTCAGATTAAGAAGCCTGACTTTATCGCTGCCTTCAAGACCGAGTTTATCTTTGGAAACGTCAAAAATAAGAGCGAACCACTTCTTGTTGTCCTTGTGCCTGAGAACAGCGTAATCAGGATATTTGATCCACGGAAAATCAGGTTCGGTATTTAATTTATCTGATGCAAAACTGATAATATCGTCATAAAAAGCGCCGTTTTTGTTTTGTGCCATTTTGTACTCCCGTAAGCAATAGATTTAATAAAAGTATATTATTAATATTAAAAAATGTCAAGATATGAAAAATCCCACCGCTGAACGATGGGATCTTGTAATTATTTAAGATACTCTGCAAAGAATGATTCGAGCTTGTCAAACGGAATTATGTCTTTCTGATCGTAAAGGTCTGTGTGACTTGCTCCGGGGATTATCATCAGCTCTTTGTTGTCGCCTTTGAGCTTTTTGAAAGCGTCTTCGCCGAAATAGCGTGAATGAGCTTTTTCGCCGTGAATAACGAGAACAGCGCTTCTGATTTCATCTGCGTATGCAAGGATCGGCATGTTGATGAATGAAAGAGAAGAGGTTTTGTTCCAGCCGCCGTTTGAGTTGAGTGAACGAGGGTGATATCCTCTGTCTGTCTTATAATAAGCATAATAATCTTTTACAAAATACGGAGCGTCGTCGGGCAGGGGATCAATAACGCCGCCTGCAAGGGCGTAATCGCCGTTTTTGTAATCCGCTGTTCTCTGCTCGTTGAGGGCTTTTTTTATTTCATATCTGCCGTCAGCGTCAACAGAGTCAAAATATCCTTTTGCATTTACTCTTGTCATGTCATACATCGTTGAAGCGACGCTTGCTTTGATTCTTGTGTCCATAGCGGCGGCGTTTATTGCCATTCCGCCCCAGCCGCAGATTCCGATAATGCCTATTCTCTCCGGGTCAACGTTATCCTGAACGGATAAAAAGTCAACTGCTGCGCTGAAATCCTCGGTGTTTATGTCAGGTGAAGCGACGAAGCGAGGGTGACCGCCGCTTTCACCTGTGAAAGAAGGATCAAAAGCGATTGTGAGAAAACCGCGTTTTGCCATCTCCTGAGCGTATAATCCTGATGACTGTTCCTTAACTGCGCCGAACGGTCCGCTTACCGCAATAGCCGGCAGCTTGCCTGAAGCAGATTTCGGAATGTACATATCGGCGGCAAGAGTAATGCCGTATCTGTTGTGAAACGTTACTTTTTTATGTAAAACTTCATCGCTTTTTTCAAAAACTTTATCCCATTCTTCGGTGAGCACGAGTTTTTCTTCAGTCATGATCAGCTCTCCTTAAATTTATTTCTGATATTATTGTAATATATTTGTATGATATGTCAAATATTTATTTTAAATATCATGATATTCTTGACGGGAATAACTTATTATATTATAATACTTATGAGGTGATATAATGGAGATCAGGGTACTGCGTTATTTTCTGGAAATCGCAAGAGAAGAAAACATGACGAGGGCTTCACAGCGCCTTCACGTTTCTCAGCCGACGCTTTCAAAGCAGATAAAAGACCTTGAAGACGAGCTGGGAAAAAAGCTTTTCAGACGGGGGAGCACCACTTTGCACCTGACTCAGGAAGGTCAGCTTTTAAAAAAGAGAGCTGAGGATATTCTCGCTATGGTTGACAAAACCGAAGATGAATTCAGAAGTCTCGGCGAAGTAACGGGCGGCGAGGTTTATATCGGCTGCGCTGAATCCTATCAGATACGCTATCTTGCCGATATTATCAAAAATATGAGAAACAGATATGATTCCATGCGTTTTCATATTCTCAGCGGCGATACGGCTCAGGTTACGGAGCGCCTTGACAAAGGGCTGCTTGATTTAGCCATTATCTGCGAGCCTCCTAATCTTAAAAAATATAACCATATCGAGCTTCCCTGCGCCGATACTTGGGGAGTTGTGATGCGCCGCGACTGTCCTCTTGCGAATAAAGAAAAGGTAACGTTTGACAATCTTGTCGGTTTGCCGCTTATTTCATCGCCGCAGTCTGTTGACGCTGATTTTCCACGCTGGTGCGGCGAAAAGATTGATAAGCTTGATTTTGCAGGCACGGTCAATCTTTTTTACAACGGTACGGTTTTTGTTCGTTCGGGCGCGGCATACCTATTGACTTTTGATAAGCTTGCCAATACCGGCGCGGACGATGAGCTTTGTTTTCGACCGCTGCATCCGCCGCTTGAAACAAAAATGTACATAATCTGGAAAAAATATCAGATGTTTTCGCCTATCGCCGAAGTTCTGCTTAACGAAATAAAAAATAAATTTGATACCGTTTCTTCGGTTGACAATAAATAAATATAGTGATATTATATTTACAAATAAATAGTGTGTATATATACGGGGGAAGTTCGGTGAAAATCCGTCGCAACCGCCATTACCGTTACAGTCGGGTTACCCGCATATATATTCCGGTCTATTGCTTTCGGGTGAGGGAGAGTGCAGCCGTTTTAATTGTATTGCTGCGCTTTTCTGCAATATTAAAACTGTTGCGCTTGGTTTCAGGCGCAATTTTTTTAGTCCTTAAAGCAGATTTCAAGGAGGTTTTATAATGAAAATCAGAATCAGAAAAATCCTGTCCGTATTTTTTACGGCGCTTATCATCGTTTCGCTGTTTACGGCAATTCAGTCAAGCGCAAAGAGTGCCGCAGGCTACGTTACGGTAAGCTTTGAGGATTTCGGAGTAAGGCAGAAAAAGGATATCAGCGACGGAACTGTTGACTTTGTAAAACCTATGGGCGTAATAGTTCCCGAAACAAAGGTTGAATATTACAAAGGCGAAAATATCGCAGACGTCACTTTAAGACTCATAAAAAAACTCGGTATGACAACTACTTCCGACGGCGATACTTCAAGCAGTTTCTATCTTTCTTCAATCGGTAATTTTGAAAATAAAAATTACGGTCACGTTTCGTCCTTCGGCGAGTTTGACGCAGGTCCGACAAGCGGCTGGATGGTTATGCATAACAATAAATTCATCAGCACGAGCGCTTCACAGGTTACTGCTGATGACGGCGATTATGTTTGCTGGAAATATTCCTGTTCGCTTGGTGCGGATATAGGCTGCGACTGGTCAAATATGAGCGCAAAGTTTTCCGGATTTAAAATCACTCCCGCTGCGGCAGCTATGACTCCGGCGTTTTCAAAAAGCGTTAAAAATTACCAGATAAACGTACCTTCCGGTACAAAATCTATAAAGCTTGAAGCACAGAACGAAAATTACTGGTCTGACGTTACTTATAAAGTCGGCTCAAAAGCTTATAAATTCAGATCTGATATTCCTGTTGCCGACGGTACGCAGATAGTTGTTGAAAGTCAGTTCATCCCGATGGCAGGTCAGAGCGCAACTGATAAAGATAAAGTAACTTTCACGGTTAAAATCAATAAATCATCGCTCAATATGAACAAAGAATCAATTACTCTCAATTATAAAAAGAGCGAAACTTTGTCAACCGATTATTCCGGATTCGGCAAGGTAAGATGGACTTCTTCCGATACAAAAGTAGCCGTAGTTGACGAAAACGGCAAGGTTACCGCAACGGGCAGAGGAAAAGCCGTTATTACGGCAGCGGATTTTGACGGCAACACGGCGGAATGTCAGGTTACGGTTAAATATTCATTCATTCAATGGGTAATAGTTATTGTACTTTTCGGGTGGATCTGGTATTAAGGTGATTTGATGAAAAAGATTTTAATATCTTTAACAGCATATCTTTTAATTATTTCCGTTATTTTAAGTTCCGGCGCCGGCATTTCGGCTTCCGGAGCGAACGGCTATACTCAAAGTCAGCTTATCAGCACGGCACAGGGCATTGTCAACTGGAAAAAGAGTGAATGTTCACTCAGCGCCGGCGACAACCTTTTAAGCGGCAAAATGCTTGATAATGCAGGCTCGACTTCGTGCGACTGGTACGTTATCGGTATGAGCAGACTCGGTTTTAAAGACGATTATTCGGCTTATCTTGCCGTTTTAAAAAACAACGTTGAATCAAGATATGCGACCGGCGGCAAGCTCAGTTCTTCAAAAGCGACGGAGTGGCACAGAATTTCTCTTGCCGTTCTTTCAGCAGGCGGCGATCCGCTGAGTTTCGGCAAAGATAAAAACGGCGGCTCAATAAATCTGATTGCCGACGGCGTTTACAACAGGGGAAAAACCGCCTCTATCGGCAAGCAGGGAATAAACGGATGGATTTGGGGACTTATTTCTGTTGATTCAAAGAATTTCAAAATACCTTCCGACGCATTCAATTCAAGAGACGATATTATCGCTCAGATAATCAAAAAACAGCTTCCGGACGGCGGATTCTGCCTTAGCGGCAATACCGCCGACCCTGACGTTACAGCTATGGCTGTTCAGGCTCTGAGCAGTTATTATAAGTCTGATAAAAATGTTAAAACGTGCGTTGACAAAGCGCTTTCGTGCCTGAGCAAAATTCAGCTTGAAAGCGGCGGATATAAATGCTATGCTTCTGAAAACGCTGAGAGTTCGGCTCAGGTCATTATGGCTCTGTGTTCGCTGGGCATCGATCCTCAGAAGGATTCGAGATTCATCAAAAACGGCAATTCCGCTCTTGACGCTCTGATGAAATATAAAATGAGCGACGGCGGATTCATTCATTCAAAAGAATACGACCAGAATAATCCGACTGCCAAGCCCGGTGTTTCAAATTCCATGGCAGGGGAGCAGACTCTGCTCGCTCTTGCCGCAGTTGTGCGCTTGATGAAAGGCGAGTCAAAGCTTTATGATTTTGCTGACGTTAAGCAGCAGACTGAAAAAACAACCAAGGCTTCTGTTAAATCAGACGATGTTAAAAAGATCGACGAGATACTTGATAAGCCGAATACCGATAATTATGCCGACGTAGTAAAATACATCGAAATGATCGAGAATTCCGACAATATCAAAAATAAAGACGAGTATCTGAAAAAGCTCAATGAAGCCAAAGAAAAAATCGAAAAAGATAAAGAAAAGATCGAAGAAATAAACGAAGAGATAAAAGAAAACATTTCGCCGAGCGACGGCAGTCAGCCTGACGAAAATGCTATTGAAAACATTGAGGAAAAGATCGAGTCTCTTGATGAAGAAGACAGAGAAAAAATCGAAAACAGCGAAGACCTTGAAAAAGCAAAAGCCGCATCGGTTACCAATAAGCGTAAAATCATCATCGCGGTTTCATTATCTGTATTTGCTGCGGCAGGGATTGCTTTTCTGATAATCAGAATCATCAGGAAGAAAAAGAAAAAACAGGCGGATTTTATTGAATCCGACGATGAGGAATAATAATGAAAAAAGATATTGTTGCGGTATTTGCCGTCGTTTTGGCGATTGCCGTTCTGATAAGCGGAACTGAGTTTCAGTCCGTTGACGAATATTATCTTACTCATATTGACGATATAACGCCTGAGAGCGATACCGTTTTTATTGCTGTTGACTGCAGGACGATACTTGATAATTATGATGATCTTGATACTGAGCTCAGAAGCGAAAAATACGTGCCTGCCGACGGTATTATTTTAAAAAAGACCGAGTACGTTCTGCGTCCCGGCGACACAGTTTTTGATATTCTAAGCAGAGCGCTTCGATATAATAAAATCCAGCTTGAATATCAGGGCGCTGATAAGAACGGCTACAAAAGCGTGTATATTCAGGGCATCAATTATCTTTATGAATTCTCGTGCGGTCCGCTTTCGGGATGGATGTTTAAGGTAAACGGTGAGTTTCCGAGCAGCGGCTGTTCAAAATATGTGCTTAAAGACGGCGACAGTATCGAATGGGTGTATACGTGCAGTATCGGTCACGATATAGGCAGCGAATATAACGGCGAGAGCTTCAACAATATGAAATGAAAAAATTAATCCTCCTGCTCAGGTTGAACAGGAGGATGATTTTTATATTATGAATTCTTTATTTTTTTCGGCAAGTATTACGTTTACTACTGCTTTAATGTAAATACCGTCTTCTCTGTATTCTTCCTGAAGAATAACTCCGTCTTCGCGTATTTTTGCGGCAAGTCCGCCGTTTGAATACGGAATGAGAAACTCAGCCTTGCGCCTTGTGGGCGGAAGAGAAATCTGAATCGTAGCAAGAAGCTGAGCAATCCCTTCGCCTGTCTTGGCAGAAATCATACAGAATTTGCCGATGTTCGGCAGAGCAAAAAGATTATCGGCAATATCGCATTTATTCATGACCGAAATGATCGGCTTGTTTTCGCATCCGAGAGCGTGAAGCAGGTTGAAAGTTACGTCAAGATGCTCGCCGCAATGCGGGTCGGAAGCGTCGCATACGTTAAGTATAACCGTAGCGTTAGCCGCTTCTTCAAGCGTTGACTTGAACGCTTCAACGAGATGATGAGGAAGTCTTCTGATAAGTCCTACGGTATCTATGAGCATAACCTCACGTCCGTCAGGCAGTGTCAACGCTCTTGACGTGGGGTCAAGAGTTGCAAACAGCTTGTTTTCGGCAAGCACACCGGCATTTGTCAGCGTGTTCATAAGCGTTGATTTTCCTGCGTTGGTATAGCCGATTATAGCGATAGTTTCAACGCCGTCTTTCTCTCGCCTGTGGCGAAGCTGAACCCGTCTTTTTGCGATATCTGCAAGGCTTTCTTCAAGATTCTGTATTCTTCTTCGGATATGCCTTCTATCGCTTTCAAGCTTGGATTCGCCGGGTCCTCTCGTGCCTATTCCGCCGCCGAGTCTTGAAAGCTCGGCGCCTTTGCCGCCTAAACGGGGGAGAGAATATTTAAGCTGAGCGAGTTCAACCTGAATCTTGCCTTCGCCGCTTCTCGCGCGTGAAGCAAAAATATCGAGTATGAGCATAGTTCTGTCGATTACTCTGACGTCTGTCTCATTTTCAATATTTCTCTGCTGAGAAGGGGTAAGCTCGCAGTCAAAAATCAAAAGGTCGATTTCATTGTTTTCGCAGTATTCTTTTATTTCTTCGATTCGCCCTGAGCCGATATAAGTTGCTGTGTCGGGCTTGTCACGCTTCTGAATCACTCTTGCCGAAACTACGGCTCCGGCTGTTCTGGCGAGCTCTTCGAGTTCGTCGAGTGAATCCTCAGCGTCATATAAACCGAGGTCAACGCCGACGAGCACGGCTTTTTCGGGTTCGTCGATATGTGTCTGAACAGGTTCCATTAAACCACCTTAAAATCCGTTGGGATTATTTTTCTGCCAGCGCCATGAATCTTCACACATCTTTGCAAGGTCTCTCTGCGCCTTCCAGCCTAATTCCTTATAAGCTTTTGACGGGTCTGAGTAGCATGTTGCAAGATCGCCCGGTCTGCGGTCAACTATTTTATAGTTTATCTTTCTGCCTGACGCTTTTTCAAAAGCGTTAATTATTTCAAGCACGCTGTATCCTTTGCCTGTGCCGAGGTTGTATACGTTGAGCTCTTTGGTATCAAGCACTTTTTCAACGGCTTTTATGTGACCTAAAGCGAGGTCTACAACGTGAATGTAATCTCTTACTCCCGTGCCGTCAGGCGTGTCATAATCATCGCCGAAAACGCTGACCTGCTCTAATTTGCCGACTGCAACCTGGGAAACGTAAGGCAGAAGATTGTTGGGGATTCCGTTCGGATTTTCACCGATGAGTCCGCTTTCGTGAGCGCCGATGGGGTTGAAATAGCGAAGAATGACGACGCTCCATTCATTATCTGATTTATACAAATCCTGAAGGATCAGCTCGATCATGTATTTTGTAGTACCGTAAGGATTCGTAGTTCCGCCGATCTGCATATCCTCGGTAAGAGGAGATTTGTTAAGAGAGCCGTAAACGGTAGCGGAAGAGCTGAAAACTATCTTTTGGCAGCCGTTGTCTCTCATAGCTTCGCACAGAGTTACCGTACCTGA
>CADAMY010000038.1 GCA_902789095.1 Oscillospiraceae bacterium
TTCGTCATCTGAGAAGCAGAGTTCTTCACTGTATTCCGGCCAGCTTGAAATCATAATCGACTTGCCGTCATGCGGTAAAGTCTGCCAGATTTCTTCAGTAATGAACGGCATAAACGGGTGAAGCAGCTTTAAAGTATTGGAAAGAACATAAACGAGTACGTTCTTTGCATTCTGCGCTTCTTCTCCGCCCTTCTGAAGACGGATTTTTGAAATTTCGATATACCAGTCGCAGTAAACGTCCCATATAAAATCATAAAGCTTTGCAACTGCAAGACCGAGCTCAAATTTTTCAAGGTTTTCGGTTACATCCTTAACAAGAGTGTTGAACTTCGAAAGAATCCATTTATCCTCAGTCGCAAGTGAAGCGGGAATATGCGGAGCAGGCATGTCCTCGTCAAGATTCATAAGAACGTATCTTGCCGCATTCCATAATTTATTTGCAAAGTTGCGGCTTGCGGATACTTTCTCATCAGAAAAACGCATATCGTTTCCGGGACTGTTGCCGGTTGCGAGAGTGAATCTGAGAGCATCAGCGCCGAACTTGTCAATAATTTCAAGCGGATCAATACCGTTGCCCAGAGATTTTGACATCTTTCTGCCCTGAGCGTCACGAACAAGACCGTGAATTAGGACTGTATCAAACGGAATATCGTCAGTATAGGCAAGGCCTGAGAAAATCATTCTGCTGACCCAGAAGCCAATGATATCGTAGCCCGTAACAAGCGTATTTGTCGGGTAGAAATGTTTGAGATCCTCAGTATCATCCGGCCAGCCGAGCGTTGAAAACGGCCAGAGCGCTGATGAAAACCAAGTATCAAGCGTATCGGGATCCTGCTCAACGTTCTTACTCCCGCACTTGGGGCAGGCGCAGACGTCTTCTTTTGAAACTGTCATCTCGCCGCAGTCATCGCAGTACCACGCAGGGATCCTGTGACCCCACCAGAGCTGACGGGAAATACACCAGTCGCGTGTTCCTCTCATCCAGCTCATATAGTTCTTTGTAAATCTTTCGGGAACGAATGTGATTCTGCCGTCCTCAACCGCTTTTATTGCGGGCTGGGCAAGCGGATCCATTTTTACAAACCACTGCTTTGAAACCATTGGTTCAATCATGGTATGACAGCGGTAGCACGTACCCACGTCATGCTTGAGAGGCTCGATATACTTGATGTATCCGCCTTTTTCAAGGTCTTCAAGTATAGCTTTTCTCGCCTGCATCGTAGTCATGCCGGCATATTTGCCGCAGTCGAGAACTTCCGGTTCGTCAACCGAAGCTTTGCCGGAAGCGATAAGAGCGTCAGCCTCAGCCTTTTCTTTTGCTCCCGTGAGGTGACCGTCGTAAGTGAATGTGCGGACAACAGGCAGGTTGTGACGTCTGCCGACCTCAAAGTCGTTCGGGTCGTGGGCAGGCGTGATTTTAACAACACCCGTTCCTTTTGTCATATCGGCATGCCCGTCGCATACGATAGGAATTTCTTTATTGAGAAGGGGCAATATAACGTGGCAGCCGTGAAGGTGCTTGTAGCGCTCATCCTCTGAATTGATCGCAACAGCAGTATCGCCGAGCATAGTTTCAGGTCTCGTCGTTGCAAGCTCAAGCTTTTCGCCTGTTTCCTTAACGGTATAAAGAAGATGCCAGAAGTTACTCGGACTCTCTTCATACTCAACCTCAGCGTCTGAAATCGAGGTATTGCAGGTCGGGCACCAGTTAACCATACGGTTGCCTCTGTAAATGAGCTTCTGTTCATAAAGATTTACAAATACTTCTCTTACGGCTCTTGAGCAGCCCTCGTCCATTGTGAAACGAAGTCTGTCCCAATCGCAGGAGGAACCGATCTTTTTAAGCTGCTGAACGATTCTTCCGCCGTACTGCTCTTTCCACGCCCATGCTCTTTCAAGGAATTTTTCACGTCCTAAATCCTCTTTGGAAATGCCTTCCTTGCGCATAGCTTCAACGATTTTTGCTTCTGTCGCTATTGAAGCGTGGTCAGTACCGGGCAGCCACAGAGTATCAAAGCCCTGCATCCTGCGCCAGCGGATGATGGAATCCTGCAAAGTATTGTCAAGCGCATGACCCATATGAAGCTGACCTGTGATATTCGGCGGCGGCATAACGATGGTATAAGGCTTTTTATCCTTATCGCATTTTGCCGCAAAAAATTTATTGTCAATCCAGAATTGATAGGTCCTGTCCTCAACTTCCTTGGGGTCATAAACCTTTGCCAGATCTTTAGCCATTTATATTTCTCCTTCAACGTCAAAAACATTGAAGAACTGATTCTTCAATGTTCGGCTCTGCCGTGACGCATTAATTATTTATCTGTTATTATATTTTTCAAGTAATTTTCTGATTCTGTCAGCAGGCTCCATGAGCTGGCTTACAGAAATATCGTGGTTAAGTGTATCTATGATGTATGCAATATATTTGAAGCAGTTGACTTCGCAGAACCATTCTCTCTTTTTGAGCTCCTCAGTTCTGTAAATAAGGTTTGTGCAGTAAACCTTTGTGAATATTCCGTCTGCATAAGCTTTGTCGAAAACCTCGAGTCCGTTGCAGAAAAGTCCGAACGTAGCATTGATAAAGATACGGTTTGCACCGAGCTCCTTTAGCTTTCCTGCTACTTCTATCATGCTTTCGCCTGAAGAAATCATATCATCAACAATTATAACGTCTTTTCCGTCAAGGCTTGCGCCGAGGAATTCATGAGCGATGATCGGGTTGCGTCCGTTAACAATTCTTGAAAAATCACGGCGCTTGTAGAACATACCGAGCTCGACGCCGAGAATCGTTGAATAGTAGATACATCTTCCCATTCCGCCCTCGTCAGGGGATATAATCATAAGGTGGTCTTTATCTATTTTAAGGTCGTCTAAGGATTTTGTCATCGCTTTAATCATCTGGTATGATACTCGAATCGACTCAAATCCTTTAAGCGGTATGGCGTTCTGAACTCTCGGGTCGTGAGCGTCAAAAGTAATAATATTGTCAACACCCATGTACTCGCATAATTCCTGTAAAGCAGTAGCGCAGTCAAGCGATTCACGGCTTGTACGCTTATGCTGCCTTCCTTCATAAAGCATAGGCATGATTACGGTTATGCGCCTTGCTTTGCCCTCAATAGCGCTGATGGCGCGTTTTAAGTTAGCATAATGATCGTCAGGACTCATCGGTACTTTTCTGCCGTAGATCTCATACTCAACACCGTAGTTGAAGCAATCGCAAAGCACGAAAATATCATAACCTCTGACCGTTTCGTGAAGAGACGCTTTTCCCTCGCCTGTTCCGAATCTCGGAAAGTCCATATTGATTATGTAGCTGTCCTTTTCATAGCAGGCAAATTCAAGCGGATCCTTTTCCGTAAAGCCTCTTGTCTTACGCCACTTAACAAGATAATGGTCGATACTCGCCGCCATTTCTTCACATCCCGGCAATGCGACAATACCAAGCTGACCTACCGGCACGCTGATGAGATTTGCTACTGCGTCTTCATTGTAATTCATAGATACCACCCTTTTCACTTAAGCTGCGGAAAAGCATATAATCTTTGTCCTATATAATGATACTATAATTTTGTCAATTTGAAAAGATTAAAGACAACTTTTGTAATTAAAAATTTAAGTCGTTTTGCAGGGTTAATTTTGTTGAAGATATACAAAGTCTTGTATATACGGAAAATTAATGATTACACATAATGATTATTTCTCGTTTTTAACATGAATATCAACCTGCTCAAACGGTATCTCGATTCCGTTTTTGTCAAATGCTTCCTTGACGTCCTCCTGCATTGTATAAAACGAAGGGAAGTAGTTATTGCTCCTGCACCATACCTGACATACAAGATTTATACTGCTGCCCGCATATTCCTGCACGGCAACATAAGGTTTCGGCTCGTCAAGGATATTCGGATTATCCCTCGCAGCTCTGTAAAGAACACCTTTTGCTTTCGGGATATCCTCGCCGTATCTGACAGGGAAAACAAGATCGATTCTTCTTGTATCCTGAGCAGTGTAGTTTATTATGCTTTTTGTGGTAAAATAGCTGTTTGGTACGGTAACGATTTTGTTTTCAAGGGTTACCATAGTGGTATTCATAAAATGAATAGCGTCAATAGTTCCGGAAATTCCCTCAACCTCAACGTAGTCGCCGCTCTTGAACGGTTTGTTGAAAAGTATCTGTATTCCGCTGGCAAACTGTGATATACAGTCCTTAAGACCGAGTCCGGCTGTAACTCCTGCCGCGCCGAGAGCTGCAATAAACGAGCTGATATTGAATCCGATCTGCGACAAAGCCATTACAAAAAACATGATTTTGATGAAGACAGTCACGCATCTGCTGAGAAAATAATGGACCGTCTTGTCAACATTATGCTTTTCAAGCAATTTTACAACGAGCTTTCCTGCAAAATTACCTATCTGAAAGCCGACGATAAGTATTACTATAACGGAAGCTATCGAAACCAGAGCTTTCGGCATGCCGTCATAAATTCGCTGCGGCAGTATCTTCTGAAACCAGGAGTCAATAGAATCAAGCATATTAAGCTTAAAAAGAATATCCATATCTTTCACCTTACGGCATATAGGGACTTGTCTGCATGTTCAGGTATTCATCCGGCATAAGGAATTGGCTCATATATCTTATAGTGAAATCTATTCCCCACTGGCCTTTTCCGCCTTTCCAATAGCCCGAATGAGGCTCTATTGAAAGCGCTCCGTTGTAATCGTTATCATAGAGCAAAGTCATAACCGCTCCCCAGTTGATCTGGTCAAGTCCTGCCGGCGGATCGTCATATTCCTTGCCTTCTATATAGAGAACGCCTTTTACGTGGAAATGATAGAATCTCTTTGCCCAGTCGCGCATTTCTTTAAGGTAGTCGCCGTTTCTGTGGATACAGTGAGATGCGTCATATTTTATGCCGAGATCAGGCAGAGCGTGAAGAATAACAGCCCATGCCCTCTCATTATAGATAAAGTTTGACCAGTCGCAGTTATATACGGCTATTTTAACGTTTCTTTCTTTACCATAGGCGATAAGCTCAGAAAGATATTTTATTGCGAATTCACAGTTTTCATCAAAGCTGAATGATTCAGCATAGTTTACGCCGCAGTTGAACACGGGACAGCCGACGATCGAAGCTAAATCAACAAGGTTTTTGTCGTGCTGCATAGCTTCGGGCTTTATATTGCCGCTTTCGTCAATTCTGTCCATTCCCCACCTGCCTATTGAAGCGACGGCTACGTCATATTTTTCAGAATAACTCTTTATTTTTTCAGCCTTGGCTAAAATTTCTGCCGAGTCATACTTGTCATTTGCGCAGAATTCAACAGCATGAAGTCCTTTTTCACTTACAGCCTTAAAGTGCTCTTCTTCCCATCCGTTTATAATACAAAGCTTCATAAAAAACCTCCGTTTTAAAAATTTATATTTCACAAAGATATACGCCGGATTCGCCGTCTATATCTGTTGTTTTTACCGATATCATTTCACTTTTTGAAGTAGGTACGTTTTTACCGACAAAATCCGGTCTTATAGGCAGTTCCCTGTGCCCCCTGTCAACAAGCACTGCAAGCTGAATAAGTTTAGGTCTGCCGTAGCTGAAAACAGCTTCAATAGCCGCCCGAGCCGTTCTGCCGGTATAAATAACGTCGTCAACAATAACAACAATTTTATTGTTCATATCGCAGGGAATACTGCTCTGTCCTGTTTCGGGCGCTCCGCTGATTTCTGATAAATCGTCCCTGTAAAGCGTAATGTCTATATGACCGACAGGTACGCTGATTCCCTCAAATTTTTTTATATTCTCACCAAGTTTTACGGCAAGAGGTATACCCCTGGTTCTGATGCCTATAAGGCAAACGTCTTCAACACCGTGGTTTTTTTCGATGATTTCGTGAGTAATCCTCGCTATTGAGCGTTCAACGCCTTTTTCATCCATAATTTTTGATTTATATTTCATAAGCATCACTCCAGATAAAAATCCATAGATTTCTGCCGTCCGTGCCCCTCAACCGTAACTTTTTTATTATCAATACTCACAACGGCAAATGTAACATCGTCATAAAGACAGAGTGAACTGAACGTAAGGTAGCTTATCCCGTTATGCTTAACGTAATCGCCGTAATGATAATGCCCCGTAAACACAGCTTTAACCTTGCCGCTGCTTTCAAAAATATCGAGAGCTTTATCCCTGTTCATAATAACATGGTCGTTGATATTATCATAGCTTTCAAGCATCATAAGCTCATGAGAAAAAACAAGAACATCTTTTTCGCTGTTCTGTATCATTTCTTTCATCCAGCAAAGCTGCTCATCATCAAGGTGAGTATATGCCCACTCTATCTCCTGCTCGGGATAAGGAACGTTCACATCGTTCATATTAGGATCAAGAACAAGACAAAGATACTCGTCTGTTTCAAAGGAATAATACCTGTGCGGCATCGAGAGGATCCTCGTAATATCCTGCTTTTTAAGAGATGTATCGTGGTTGCCTATAAGGCAATGATACGGCAGAGATGAAGAATCCAGAATTTCTGCTATTTCGCCCATTGATTCTTTCTGTGACCTGAGGTCCGTAAAGCAGTCGGCTGTATCGCCGAGATCCATTATAAAATCACAGCCGTCTGCGTATTCTGCAATAACATTTTTAAGTTTTTCGGCAGAAAGATAATTCTGCCTTTCGTCACCCGGAATATTCCTCTGACTGTAATGCAAATCAGTTATTACCAAAAATTTCATATCATTCATCCTTCTGCTCAGGATAACCTTTGACTATTGAATCAACCCCGTAATATCTTGCCATACACTCATTAAGCCAGAAGTCTTTATCATCTTTAACGTCTACATGCTCATAATAAGGAAGATACTCTTCAAGGCTCTCAAAAGGCTCAAGTTCAATATCCCGGTTTCCGAGCTGTTTCTGTTCATAAATATACTGTTCTCTGCTTTTCACAAGATCTGTTTCGGCTTTTATATTCCTTACTTCAACAGAAAATCCTGCAGCGCATATCATAATCCATACGCAAAGAGCCGATAATGCAATCGCGTTAAAAATCTTCGGCAATCTGTCAATCTGATAAAACAGGCTGAAAAGAGCAATGAGCGCGAGGACTATGATCCCGAACCACACACGTCCGGGAAACCTCGGAGAAACCACCATTACGGCAACTCCCGCAAGGCTGCCCAAAAAATAAATAAACGGAATGCTTAAGCTGTAATTTCCGGTTTTTCTGTTGTAATAATACAGCATTAAAGAAAGAACTATAAAGCATACGGCAATTGCTCCGATATTTAAAACGGTATGAACAATCATTACGCCGATTCGATAAACAATGTTTGAAGCATACATATCTTTTGCTAAATGCTCATTTCTAAGACCGTTTGCCGGCGAAAGAATCATAAATGCAAATCCGCAAGCGGCAGAAATCAGAGAAGTAAACATAAAAGCTTTTAATTTATACTTATTGACTTTGCAGTAAATCATAAACAAGACAGTCATTCCGATAAAGACAGCGCTCATATTTTCACTTGTAGCTCCCGCAAAAAATCCGAGCGGAATCATAATAGCAGCCTTTAAAACAGGAAGCCTGCAAACGCCTGTGTCGGCATATTTCCTTACAGGCAGAAGAATTGCCAGTCTTGCAGCAGAAGTCCAAAGATAATTTATACTTCCTGTTGTCCACAGCGTTACGCATCCGCGGCATTTAAGAAAAGTCCACATTCCGAGATTGATTGCAAGAAAAAGAAGCGCGCTGTGCTTTTTGCAATTCGTTCCGACACAATGTATATATATTAAAA
Source organism: Oscillospiraceae bacterium (assembly GCA_902789095.1). Lineage (GTDB taxonomy): Bacteria > Bacillota > Clostridia > Oscillospirales > Acutalibacteraceae > CAG-488. The sequence continues at coordinate 7,793 of CADAMY010000038.1, forward strand.
CTGATAAAATAACATAAACAGCAGAATTAAAAATATTGAAAACAGGCTTGCCCATCCACATAAAGAACTGAACGATACTGTGCGTAACAACTCTGCCGTTGGTATAAAAATAATGCGCTTTCATAGAATCAAAAATATCCCTGAATGAGTCAACCGTATTGCCGGTGGTTTTCATCGATCCGTTTGTAAAAACATATTGATATGCAAAATCATCAGCGCAGTAAACCGTCATACGATTAAGAAAAAACATAATGCACCAGATTATAACGGCAATCGCAATGATCAAAGCGGCATTTATTTTATTACTCTGAGGAATCAGACTGTTCTTTTGCCGAAACAAATCAATACAGTTGTTAAGAAAACCGTACCATTTTTTTTGAATCAGCTCAACATTTTTTTCAAACCGGGTCATTATGATCACCTACTGATAATTATTGTATTTCACAAAGATACGCACCGGTCCTGCAATGCTATTCTGCCTGTTCTTCAGGATAACACCAGCTTATTGAATCAACGCCGTAATATTTTGCCATACAGTCATTGAGCCAATTATCTCTGCTGTTTTTTAAATCTGCAAGTCCGTTAAACGGAAGATATTCTCTTTTGGATTCGATAAGTTCAACAGTGATATCTTTCTGACCGATTTCCTTTTGCTCAAGAATATACGCTTCTCTTTTTCTGTAAGCATCGGATTCTTCTTTGATGTCCTTTGATGCGGACACAAAACTGCCGGCGCAGACGATTGCCCAGACGCAGAGAACCGAAACAGTAATTACAGTAAAAGACCTCGGAAGTTTATCAACCTGATAAACAAGGCTCAGCAGCGCAATAATCCCAAGCACAACTATGCCAAACCACGCTCTGGCCGGAAATCTCGGCGCGGCAGCCATTACAGCCGTTCCTGCCGCACTGCCCAAAAAATAAATAAAAGGAATACTCGCTTTGTAATCCTTATCTTTTCTTTTGTAGTAATAAAGCATCAGAGCCATTACAACGAATCCGCCAAGCAAGGGACCTATATACATCACTGCATGAAGCAAGATGCTGAAAACTCTGTAAATAATGTTTGTTGAATAAATCTCTTTAGTCCAGTTATCTGATTTTACGCTGTTGCCGGGAGCCAGTATCATAAACGCAAAACCGGCGAGAGCAGATATAAGCGAAGTGAACATAAATGCTCTGAGCTTATATTTTTTTACCTTGCAGTAAATCATGAACAAAACGGTCATTCCGATAAAAACGGCGCTCATGTTTTCATTTGTTGACCCTGCAATAAAGCCCAGCGGCACCATAAGAACAGCTTTTAAAAAAGGCGCTTTGCATTCGCCCGTATCAGCATACCGTCTGATGAGCAAAAGTATCGCCAGCCGGACAGTGGAAGTCCACATATAATTGATGCTTCCCGTTGTCCATAATATTACATTACCCCAGTTTCTCAAAAAAGTCCATAAACCGAGATTAACGGCAATATACAGCAGAACGCTGTGCTTTTTGCAGTTTGTACCGACGATATGAATATATATAAGCAGCGTCATAACAACATAAATCAGTGAATTGAATATGTTGAAAACCGGTTTTCCTATCCACATAAACAGCTGAACTACACTATGCGTCAGGACTCTGCCGTTTGTGAACATATAATGAGATTTCATTGATTCAACGATATCTCCGAATGAATCAACCGGGTTATCGGTCGTTTTCATCGGTCCGTCGGAAAAAACAAAATGATACGCAAAATCATCAGCATTATAAACTGTTATTTTGTTTAAGATAAACATAATAATCCAGATCATCAGAGCAAGAGCAATAATAAGATTAAGATTTAATCTGCTGCTGTCAGATAAGCTTTTTTGTTTACCTTTAACAGATGCAAGGAACTTGTCAAGAATGCCGTACCATTTTTCAGAAATATTGTCACATGTTTTCTCAAATCCGGTCATTGTATTCACCTCCGGATAATTATAATACAAAGGCGCCCGATTTTCAATAAAAATATAGATTTTTACTTGCTTAAATCATACAAAAAAAAGAAAAACTCCGCCGGTTTGCGACGGAGTTGTGAAAAATCAATCATCGTTTGTAGCTATTATGTCTGCGCCAGTATTCAGCACGTTTTCAATAATAACCTGACCGAGCTTAACAGGTGAAGAAACTTCAACGCTGTTGATCTCTTTCATAATATCAAACATCATGCCTTTCGGGATAGGCGCAGATGTTTTGACGGGAACCATTGCCGTTCTGCCGCCTTTGACTTTAACGGTTGAAGTAAGCATTCTCACGGGAGCGGTACATTCGGTAATCGCATAAGCCTTGCCTCTGGGGCAGGTGTTGCCTGTTACGTTAACAACCTCGCCTGTACCGTCATCGATTTCAACGGATATGGGACATCCCATAGGGCACGATACGCATATAATATTTTTAATCATACCTTATTCCTCCACCGATACAGTTAACGCTTCCCCATCAGGCAGCGATGAAATAATATCTTTTTTAATAGTGACGGTTTCCATTTCGCTCGGACACATACGCGGACGTTTTTTGGTCATTATAACGTTATCGCCGCATTTTACAACGAGCTTTGCTCCTTTATATACCGAGCCGACACGGAAATAAAGATTGACGTCGCAATCAGTATCCCTGTTGATTTTCTGCGGAACGATATATCTTACGCCGTCTGTTCCTTTTGTTTCAACGTAATCTCCGCCAAAGCTCTCGCCTTTTATGTATTTTGCGGCGCCTTTGCCTGCGAGCTTGCTTTCAATAGTTACATAATCCACAAGGTCATGAACCTGAAGAACGTTTCCGCAAGCAAAAATGCCTTCACGCTCAGTCTGACGGTATTCGTCAACAACCGCTCCGTTTGTGATGCGGTCAAGGCTTATGCCTGCCATTCGAGTAAGTTCGTTTTCGGGTATAAGACCTATTGAAAGAAGAAGCGTGTCGCATTCCACAAACTTTTCAGTTCCGGGAATCGGACAAAGACGTTCATCAACATCGGCAATAGTTACACCCTCAAGACGTTCTTTACCGTGAGCCGCTACGACAGTACAGCTGAGTTTGAGCGGAATACCCATATCGTCAAGGCACTGTACAATGTTTCTGGTAAGTCCGTTGGAATATGGCTGAAGCTCGCATACCATCTGAACCTTTGCGCCTTCAAGAGACATTCGTCTCGCCATAATAAGACCTATATCGCCGGAGCCGAGGATAACGATTTTATGACCGGGCATATAACCGTCGATATTGACGTATTTCTGCGCCGTGCCGGCAGTCATTATTCCAGAACAGCGGCTGCCTGCGATATTGATAGCTCCTCTTGGTCTTTCGCGGCACCCCATCGCAAGGATTATTGCTTTTGCTTTAATCTGAATGAGACCGTCTGTATTATTAGTTGCCGTAATTATATTATTATCTTCAATGGTGAGTACCATTGTATCGACTTTCACGTCAATGTCTGTTTTTTCAACAAGTTCGATAAATCGGTGAGCATATTCGGGACCCGAAAGCTCCTCTTTAAAATAATGAAGACCGAAACCCGCATGAATACACTGCTCCAGAATACCGCCGAGGACAGCGGCTCTTTCAAGAATAATAATTTTTTCAACGCCGTTTTCTTTGGCTTCAAGCGCCGCTGCCATACCTGCAGGACCGCCGCCGATAACAGCTAAATCATAATTCAACATCTGCGCCACCTCACTTTGTCCTCTCATAGACTATACAGGATTTTCCGCCGAATTTAGTGATCTCGTTAATATCTTTTCCGAGTTCACGGGCAAGGATTTCAACGACCTTCGAGCCGCAGAACCCGCTCTGACAACGGCCCATTCCGGCTCTGGTTCTTCTCTTTACGCCGTCCATATCAACAGCTCCGACGGGAGAATGGATTGCATCGAGTATCTCGCCTTCCGTGACTGTTTCACAGCGGCATATAATCCTGCCGTAACGCTTGTCCTTTTCGATAAGTGCCTTGCGCTGTTCGGTATCCATTTCTCTGAAACGTACAGGAGCCGGTCTTACCGGGTCAAAATCCTGTTTTTTCTCAGCACCGGTAAGTTTAGCAACAAGGTCCGCAAGATACTTGCCGATAGCGGGAGCAGATGAAAGTCCGGGGGATTCAATGCCTGCCGCATTTATGAATCTGCCGTTCTTTTCGCTTGGTCCTATTATGAAGTCATTTTCTTCTCTGTCCGTATGAGCGCGGATCCCCGAGAATGAAGTGATTGCGCTGCGAAGCGATATTGACGGAATCGCTTTGCAGGCGTTTGCGCTGACCATGGCAAGTCCTTCCTGAGTGGTATCAACATCGTCTTTATCGTCAATATCAACCGAAGTCGGTCCGGCAAGAACATTGCCGTCTACTGTGGGAGTCAAGAGAATGCCTTTGCCCATTTCTGAGGGACATTTAAATAATATATGGCTGAGCTTTTCACTCTCGCATTTGTCAAGAAGATAATACTCGCCTTTTCTGGGAATGATATTAAAGCTGTCATCCCCTATCATACGAGCAACGTCATCCGAATGAACGCCTGCGGCATTTACAATATACTTTGCACGAATTTCACCTTTTGTAGTTTCAAGTGTGAAATATTCGCCGTCGTCAGCTATTGATTTAACTTCACATTCACGCAAAACCTGAGTGCCGTTTACCGCCGCATTATTACATGCGGCAATGGTAAGCTCATAAGGACATACTATTCCCGCAGTGGGCGCCCACAAAGCCGCAAGAGCCGAATCAGAAATGCCCGGTTCAAGCTCTTTCAGCTCACGTCGGTTAAGCACTTTCATGTCGGGGACTCCGTTTTTGTATCCTCTGTGGTAAAGAATATCAAGTGTTTCCACTTCTTTTTCAGAATATGCTACTACAAGGGAACCGATATTTTTATACGGCACGTTGAGCTCTTCACATACGGAAGGCATCAGCGCAGTGCCCTCAACGTTGAACTTTGCTTTAAGAGTTCCGTTTGCCGCATCAAAGCCTGCGTGAACGATAGCGCTGTTTGCCCTTGTAGCGCCCATGGCTACGTCAGAACATTTTTCGAGCAAAGCAACCTTCAGCGAATATCTGCTCAGCTCCCTGGCTGTAAGCGCGCCTGTAACTCCGGCGCCTATAACTGCAACATCAAATTGCATTTTCATCATCCTTTAAAGTTAGGTGTTATAATTATCAGTCTGCTTTTTTTGAATCAAGGAATTTATATACAACTGCTGCCAGCGCGCCGCCAACGAGCGGAGCAACTATGAATACCCAGAGGTTTGCAAGAGCATCTCCGCCGACAAAGATTGCGGGTCCGAAGCTTCTTGCGGGGTTTACGCTAGTTCCCGTAAACGCAATACCGAGAAGGTGAACGAGAGTAAGTGAAAGACCGATAACGATACCTGCTACCGAGCTGTTTTCAATCTTTGAAGTAACGCCGAGAATAGCAAGAACAAATACGAAAGTGAGAATAACTTCAATCAGAAGAGACAGAAGAACGTTGTCATCATAAAGGGCGTTGGTGCCAAGACCGCTGTCTTTGCCTGCAAAGAGCATAAGAAGAGCAGCGCCTGCCGTAGCTCCGGCGAACTGAGCTATGATATAACCGATAAAATCTTTAACAGAAAGCTTGCCGCTGATAAGCATAGCGATTGAAACTGCGGGGTTGATGTGACAACCTGAAACATTGCCGATAGAATAAGCCATAGCAACGATTACAAGACCGAATGAAAGAGCTGTTGCAAGATACCCTGCAGGCGTGTCGCATCCTACCATTGCGGCTGTACCGCACGCAAAAAGAACGAGTACGCATGTGCCGATAAATTCAGCAACGTATTTTTTGATTGATGACATAAAAAATACCTCCGTTTAGTAATATTTGATTATATTATGCCCATAATCATTTTTATTTTACCACAGCATCTTTCAGTTTGCAAGCAATAATAAAAAATAATGGAAAATATATACATTACAACGGATATATATTTGACATTTTTAATCATTTATACGTTTACAAATATTTATACTGAAAACATTTATCTGCCCTGCACCTAATAGGGAAACATCATTATTATTCTTAAAACGATGTATATAAAATTCACCGCAAGGATATCTTACGGCGAATTATTGTTAAAAAATATTTATTTATCAAACAGATTCCACGGATATTGTTGAGGAAGCGGGGCTTTGAAGGTCAGATTCTGCCGGTCAAACGGTGAAATGAATGAGATTTCTGTTGACCAGAGGGCTATATCGCATTTATCGCTTTTGCCTCCGTAACGTCCGTCGCCGAGCAATGGCAGTTTTCTCGATGAAAA
>CADAMY010000039.1 GCA_902789095.1 Oscillospiraceae bacterium
ATATCCCCCTTAAATAATGCTCAGACCGGACTTTTCATAAAAAAGCTCTCTCTGCGCTTCAAGTCTTGAATCAAGAGTATCGTCGGCTCTCATTGAATTTTTATCATTTATCCCTTTGCATCCGCCGAGGATAATTGAGCCGTCGGTTTTTATTTCTTTGCACATTCCTTTAAGCTCGCCGATGAATTTTTCATCCTGCGGGCGAATAAGTATGACCGTATCCCCGCCTATCGCGTCGGTTATTGACTGTATGCTTTTTTTCAGGAACGGGAGATAATCCTCGCCGTCGGTAAATTCTTTTATTCGCTCACGCGCTTTTGAAAATACAGTATCGGTAATGGCATTTCTTTTTTCAATGATCTGCATAATAAGCTGTGAACGTGTCTTATATGAATCTGTATTGCTCTGCTCGCTGAGCTTGCTGATTTCAAGCTTGGCGGCGTTTTTTGCGTTTTTCTTAGCCGCCTCGCGAGCTTTTCTCAGTTCAGAGGAAACGTAAGCGTCAATTTCTTTTTTTATCTGACTGCACTTTAAATCCGCCTGAGCGTTTATGGCTTTTATAAACTGCTCGGCTTTTTTTGAGTTGTTTGTCACGAAGATCCTCCTTCGCACGAATTATTTATATGCTGATACCTATCGTATCACGGATATAGTCCGCCAGCGAATTTCCTGTCGATGACGAATTCCTGTCAGGTATTTCGGTTATAACAGGAGTTGAATGCGCCCTGCGGAAAGCTCTGACTGTACTTTCACAAGCTGAACAGAGCGTGCTGTTCATAAGGATAATTGAAATATCCTCATCCTTCAAAGCGTCGCTCAGCGCCTGTGATGCGCTTTGTTCATCATGAACGATAACACCTTCGATACCTGCAAGACGCATACCTGCCGCGGTATCGGTATTATCACAGATAAGATAAAGCTTCATTTCATCATACCTTGTTGAGAATAAGAATAGATACAACGAAGCCGAAAAGAACGATAGACTCGCCAAGAGCAACGAAGATAAGAGCTTTACCGAATGCCTTGGGGTCTTCGCTCGTAGCGGCGATAGCGGCAGGAGCGGCAGAAGCGATAGCTATACCGCCGCCGATACCCGTAAGGCTGGTAACAACAGCAGCCGCAAGGAGTCCGAGTCCGTTGGAAGAAGATGATGCGGCAGCCTGAGCTGTTTCGCCGTCAGCCGCAAAAGCCGTAACCGAAAAAGCGAAAAGAGCGGCTAAACAAACTGCGAATGCAAAGATTTTTGCGATTAAAGATCTGGTTGAATTTTTCATAATAATAACCTCTTTTTATTTTTTAGTTGAAATTATAACTTCGGTTTTTTCTTTTTTCTCAGAAGAGAATGCGTTCTTTATGCTGAACAGGAATCCGCGGTTTTTACGCATTCCCACGCCTTCAAACGGTTTGCCGTCGCCTTCAAAGAAGCGGCTGAACATTTCATAAAATTCAAGTCTTAACACCTGTATTCCCGATAGAAGACCTTCCAGAGCGATTACGAGAACGTTGCCGAGGATAATGATAATCGTACCCATTACCGAGAATCCCTCGCCCGCAAATGAGAAGAATACCATCATAAGCGAAGCATGAACGAGCATATAAGCGCCTATTCGCAGGAAAGAGAGCGTATTGCTGAAATAAGAGAGCAGATATTCAATAACCTCGAAGAAATTCTGCATTATAAAATCCGCGGCGCTTTCGGGCATATACTCCTTTTTGGGATGTTTGTCGACAATGCCTATGAGTATCTCTTTTGCAAAAAGTATCGGGATGCAAACTGCGGCGATTATTATACAAACGGTTGTCGGTATTATGGTTATATGAGCCATAAAGCTTACAACCGCGCTCACTCCCGCTGAATATATCAGCATACCAGTAATGCCGTTATTGCTGAAGAGCGCTTCGCCGAACTTTTTCTGATGAATGTTGATTATGACGTTTACAAGCATTGAAATCAAAACGAGCGCAATACCTATTCCGATAGTCATTATCAGCACCGTATTTATAGAATCGAGCACCGAAAGCGGTTTGCCTTTTAAGCCGATCGCATGATAAACGGGATCAAGCAATTCTTCAAACCCGAACACCGAGCCGACAAGGAATCCGAAAAGCATTGACGATAGTCCGCACGGCACTACGACCTTCGCAAGCTTTATGCCTTTGAGCTTATAGAGAATATATGCCCCTACAGCAAGCACGAAACCCTGCCCGACGTCTGCAAACATTATGCCGAAAAGCAGCGTGAACGTTACCGCGACAAAAGGAGTTATGTCAATACTTCCGTAAGAAGGAAGTCCGTACATTTCAACGAACATCTCAAACGGTCTGAAAAACTTACGGTTTTTGAGCTTGACGGGAGGAACAAAGTGTTTATCGTCTTCAGGCTCGAAGTTTTCGTAAGTTATGCCTTCAACGGATTTTGCTTTTTCGTCAAACCATTTGTATCCGCTTTCGGGAACCCAGCCGACCATCATAAAGTTCGGCTCTTCACGCTTATCTTTTATGGCAAAGCGTCTCAGACCGAAAGCCGTACTCAGAATTTTAAGATGAGCATATATTTTTTCGCATCTCTCGCTGTGCTCATCCCAGAAATTCTGGATCTGCTGATCAAGCTGAGCAAGCTCGTTTTCAAGCTCGGTCTTTTCAACCGAGAGTTTAGCGATGATCTCTTCGGGAGTTCCCTCGTCAAACGGAACTCTTACCCTCTCAAAATAAAGCGAAGCAAAAATTCTGTCCGCCGCGCCGATTTCCGACCTCGGAGCCGCATATATGCCCCAATGCCTTTTTTCATCAGACGCGCACGGAATAAACAGAAGATTTTCCGCATCTTCATAAGCGAGCAATTTTGAATAGCAGTCATTCGGAATACTGCCGAAACGGATTTTTACAAATCCGCAGGACAGAAGATCATCAATCTGCAGATTGAGATTTGTAAAATGACTGAACTTTTCTATCTGCTGAGTACATTCGTCGAGCTTTTGGGAAATATCCCTGCGCTTATCATGAGTTCTGCTCATAGACTCAACAAGCTCGTCGATATATTCAACCTCGTCATTGTCGATTATTATTTCGTTTCCGCTGAAAACCTCTTTAAGCGTATAGCCTGATACCTGAGCCAACTCTTCGATCTTCTGTATCGACGCTGTATACGGGTTTTCATCGTTTACGGGACTGTAACCCATATGCGCCGAAACGTAATTCATCGCACTCTCCGGATGAAAATCGCCGCTTATACAGCATGACGTAATAAAGCTGTCAAGGTTTTCGAGCTTGCCGAAAATTCTGACGAGTTTCATTTTTTCAATCGCCAAAAGTGTTCCTCCTTTTTAATATTTTCAGCAATCCGTACCTATAAGCACGGAGCTGATAACCTCAGGTGAAGCTTTGCTTCTTATTCCTTCGGTTATATGGATTATATTATCAACTTCATTCTCTTTTAAAAAGAAATAACACAGCATAACCACAATGGGATCTGTATTGTATCTTATCTCATGACGCAGCTTTGAATAAACGGCTCGCTGAGTAAAATCCTCAAGCGAAACAAAATTTTCAGAGCTGAAATATTTTCTGTACGAAGTCTTTGAAACTGCAGAAATAAGCTCTGCGGCGGTATTTGTGTTCAGCAGAACTTCAATTTCCTTTTTAGTAAAAGCGGTAAAATAAGGATCAAGATAATCGCTGATTTTAACCTCCTGAGAAACTCCGAAACGCCTCAGACGGTAAATTCTAACTATATTTTCCATATCGTGACGGTAAGTCAGAATTTCTTCTATCGCTTTGCGCTCTCTGCCTTTATAGCGGCTGACAATTTTCTTTTCCTGCTCCCAGAGGACTTTATCGAGTGAATTCTCGATTTTGATATATACCCTCGGGTCGTTAAAAACGTCGGCAAAAGGCTTCAGCGCATCATAGTAAGCAGTATTTTCAAGCACTTCAAGCATTTCATTATAACTTCTGACTGACGCCAGCCTGTATAAATCAATATCGGAATGTTTATTAAAAAACGGAGGAAGCACCTGAAGATAATCCTGCGGTCTGCCGACAGACAGGTAATGAATAAACCGCATTATCTGATCAATATCGCTCTTTTTAAGATAATAACCGTAATACTCCCTGCCCGGAGCGTTTTCGTAACGGCTGACCTTTTCAAAGGTTTTGAGCACGTCTATTTTAAGAAGCTCCTCGACCTGAAATGAGCTCATATCTGAATTTGCGCTTTCAAAAGAGGCGGAATATGCCGTTCTTGTTTTAAGGTAAGATACAACGTCGTTGATAGTGCGGCTGTTCATCAGCTCATCATAATCCTGCTTTACAAGCCGCTTGCCGTAAAGAGCTCTGCTCTTTGCCATAACGGCGTTTGATACACCTGGCATACTCCTGTCCCCCTTTCGCAAATGTTTTCTTTAAAAAACAAAAATCAGCCGTCAATGACATTTCTGACAATCTGATCGACCCATTTTTCTTCATTCATTTTATAGAGATCTTCCATCTTTTTCTGAGCTGTATTATGCAGCTTTTTCATCTCGTCAAGCTGGCGGTCACCTGCAGATTTTCTTCTTTCTCTGCTTCGAACAGCATCATCAACGGCTTTTTTGATCTCGTTTTTTGTAATTTCTTCTTTTCTGCTCTGAAGCGAAGCGAGCTGCTCCCTGCGGTATTCCTCAGCCTTTGCAACCTTCTGCTTTGCCGCCTCATCACTTTTAAGTATAATATTGAGAACTTCTTCCATAGTTATGCCTCCGTTAAGAACAAACCGCTGAAATATGTATCAAATCCAACGATCCGTACATTTTCAAAGCATAATTCAGCTTTAAATCTTATTTCAGTATTATATCACTAAAAAATTAAAATACAAGAGTTAAATTATACAAAAAAACGATTGAAAAAGTATATAATCTGTTGTATAATAATTTTAATATATTATGGAGGTAGTCCGATATGAAAAAGAAAATTGCAGCTTTTACGGCGGCAGCCGCCGCAGGAGCTTATCTTTTAAAAAGCCGTGAAACTCCCTCGGCTGCAATCAGAAAAATTGTAAAAAGAGTCAAGCCCAATCAGGACGGTCATCCTGATTACAACAACGGAGCCGCTTTGACTCCTCCTATGGGCTGGTCAAGCTGGAACTCTTTCCACAATGACGTTGACGAAAATCTGATTTACGACACCGCAAAAGCAATGAAAGAAAGCGGACTGCTTGACGCAGGATATCAATATGTAAATATCGATGACTGCTGGCAGGCGGCAACAAGAGATGAAAACGGCGAAATGATGCCCGACCCGGCAACGTTCCCGCACGGAATAAAATCTCTCGTTGAAAAAATCAACGATCTGGGCTTTAAAGTCGGCATCTACTCTTCAAACGGTACCCTCACCTGCCAGGATCTGCCCGCAAGCTACGGTCACGAGCTGACAGACGCAAGAACGTTTGCAAAATGGGGCGTTGAATATTTTAAATACGACTTCTGCCACCGTGTTTTCACAACGGGCGTAGCTCCGCAGTTTGAAAAGATTTCGATAATCGGCGGCAAAATGACAGAAGAAAAAATATATCTTGCCAGCGAAGCCGAGCTTTCAGGCGATGCAAAAATACTCAGGGATTCAAACCTTGAATCTTTTGAATACGTAACAGGGCTTTCATACGGTATGGGCGCTATGACTTATACCGATATCGAAGCTGACGAAGACGCTGAATATGCAGTTACCTTCTATCTTCGCAGAAGGAGCCAGCTTGCCAAGCATTTTGAACTGCTCGTAAACGGCACGGATAATTACGTTATTGACGTTCCGAAAGCTGAATTCGTTCATCAGAGAGGCAAGCATCATGCTTATATAAAACTCAAAAAAGGCAAGAACACGATTAAAATTTACACGCCCATCGGCTCATTTATGGACAGCTCCGCTATCCAGTACCGCAACATGGGCAAATATCTCAAGCAGGCCTCTGCAGAAGTTGCGGCGCAGACCGGTGAAAAAGAAAAGCCGATCGTTTTCTCAATCTGCGAATGGGGCGTAAATATGCCCTGGAAATGGGGTAAATCGGCAGGCAACCTCTGGCGCACGACGCTTGACATTTTCCCGAACTGGGCTTCTATCATGGGAATTTACGAAATCAACGTAAATCTCTGGAAATATGCTTCACCCGGCGCATGGAACGACCCGGATATGCTTGAAGTAGGCAACGGCAATCTCACACCCGAAGAAAACAGGAGTCATTTTTCACTCTGGTGCATGATGGCGGCTCCGCTTATTCTCGGCAACGACATACGCAAATTTATCCTTCCTGACGGCAGCGTTGATAAGGACAATGACATTCTTAAAGTTGTAACCAATAAAAAGCTTATTGAAATCGACCAGGATGAGCTCGGCATTCAGGGCAGAAGAATAAGAACTTCTCCTTTCGGCGATATTCTTGTAAAGCCGCTGAGTGACGGCAGCGCTGCGGTATGTTTCTTCAACAAAACCAGCGATTACAGATTTTTCACCCTGCCGATGAACGAGCTGATCGATAAGACTTATATCGAGCTTAAATATGCTGACGAGTACATTGCGGAAGATTTGTGGAACGACACTTCAAGAGACATTGACTATGCTCTTGCCGACACGGTAGCTCCTCACGGCGTATGTGTTTACAGAATCAGAAATAAAGAATAAAACTGTGAGACTTCGAGAAAGTATGCAAGAAGCCGCATTTTCTGCCCGAAGCTGTATATTGATACTGCGAGAGGGAGAAAAGGCGGCTAATTTGCAATATATATTTAATTAAAACATATTTTTCTATTACTGTTTTATATATTTTTCAACGGTTATTATTTTGATTCATAAATTCTTTTTCTTTTTGCAAATGTTCTTGCGACTTTATCGACAGTCTATGCCGCACTTTCCGTAAAGGATTGTGCGGCTTTTTTATTTCAGATTCTTATATATTGCGTCCGCTGCTGCCTGAGCGTACTTATCAATATTTTTATCAAAATTTTTATTGTCCTCATCATTCGTTATGAATCCGACTTCAACAAGACAGCTCGGCATATTCGTATGCGCATTGACGTAATAATTATTCCCGGAAGAATTACGGAATCCCTGCTTGACTCCCCTTTCCGCCATTCCGGAAGCGTCAACGAGAGCTTTAAGAATATCGCTGGAGAGTTTCTTTTCCTCCTTTGACGGATTTTCGTTTATCCACACTTCCATACCCGTGCCGCTGTCGGAAGCATTGCGGTGTATTGAAACAAAAAGATCTGCTTTTGCTTTATTTGCTTTTTTACACCTGTCCTCAAGCGATACGTCAACGTCGGTATCTCTTGTCATGACCACTCTGACTCCCTGTTTTTCAAGGCAGTCCCTGATTTTAAGCGACAGAGCAAGAGTATCGTCCTGTTCTCTCCTTTTGCCGTCTTTTGAAACGGCGCCTATTGCTTTGCCTCCGTGACCGGGGTCTATGCAGACTGTATATGTATCATCCTTAAAAAAAATGGTCGTAACTGACGAAAGCGCTTTTACCGCAATAATAAAACAGATAAAAATTACTGCGGCAAAAACTATGATCTGTTTTCTGCCCGAAAATTTGATTCTGAACACCTCTTGAAACTTTTTTATTCCTTATATAATCCTATGATTGAACGAATATTTTTATGTTGACACTTTTTTAGGATTATAGTATAATCAGTCTAATATAATTTATCATGAAACAGACATGATTTCAATTAAATTTCTGTTAAATTTATTTTTATTCGCATTTGTTTCTGAAAGGAGTTTTTTATAATGAACAATGAAAAATTCACACCTGTTATCCGCTTTGCGGTAATGAGCGACATTCATCTTAAAGACACTCACGAAGTTGAGCATGACAGGTTTATAAAAGGCATCAACGACGCTTACAAAATCGCCGAAAGCAGCGAAGAATACAAGAATCTTGACGCACTTGTAATGGTAGGCGATTTTGCGAACAGCGGCTCAGAGCCTCAGTTCCTCGCAGCTAAAAAAATCATAGATGAAAACATAAAAGAAGGCACGACGGTAATCGCCAGCATCGCCAGCCATGAATACAATCAGGACAACGGCGGAGTTGAAGGCGCAAACGAAAAGCTTAAAAGAATCATGGGTATGGATCCAGATACGCATCAGGTGATCAACGGATTCCACTTCGTTTCCATCTCCCCTTCACATTCCTGCTGCTATAACGAAGGCAAGGTTAAATGGATGGCTGAAAATCTCAGACAGGCTCGTGAAGACGCTCCCGAACAGCCGATTTTTGTTTTCCAGCATCCGCACGTTACCGATACGGTTTACGGCAGTATCTACTGGGGCGACGACGATCTTATGCCCGCTTACGTTGACTATCCTCAGATCGTTGATTTTTCAGGCCATTCGCATTGCCCGATCAACGATCCCCGCTCAGTTCATCAGGATCATTTCACATGCTTCGGCACTGGCTCTCTGAGCTACTTTGAGCTTGACGAGTTTGATAAATTCGGCGGCACCTGCCCTTCTGACAACCGTGACTGCGCTCAGATGCTCATAGTTGAAGCTGACGCTCAGAACAGAGTAAGAGTATATCCTTATGATATTATCACGGGCAACTTCTTCCCGTTTGTATGGAAAATAGACGAGCCGACTAACCCCGATTCATTCCTTTATACTGATGAAAAGAGATACGCGGCGGCTCTCAAGCCTTATTTCAAAGAAGGCAGCGAAGCTGCGGCAGATAACATTACGGATAAAGGCGCTGTGATTTCTTTCCCGCAGGCTGTTGAAGACGATCTGCCGTTTGTAAACTGCTATGACGTAACAGTCAGAAACGACGAAACCGGTCTTATTGAAAGCGTTCATTGCATCTGGTCAAGCTATTATTTATACAATATGCCTGAGAGGTGCTCCGTTCCTTTTGAAAGCCTTAAAAGCGGCACGGCATACACAGCGACTATTAAAGCAAGAGGATTCTTTAAAAACACTTCTTCGAATTCACTTACGGTCAAATTCACTACAAAATAAATAAGGCAGTTGTAATTCATGAGTAAACAAAGCTTTAAAGCGTTCTTACAACGCAAAGACATTGAATTTTCGGCAAAGCGTTATTTTATTGACGCTCTTGGCGCAATGGCTCAGGGTCTTTTTGCCTCATTGCTGATCGGTACAATTATTTCCACCATCGGCACTCAGTTTCACATTGATATACTTACCGAAATCGGAGATTTTGCAAAAGCGTGCGCAGGCTCCGCTATGGCTGTTGCAATAGGCTATGCGCTCAAAGCGCCTGCGCTCGTTCTGTTTTCGCTCGTCACAGTCGGCTGGGCGGCAAACAGTCTCGGCGGCGCAGGCGGTCCGCTGGCTGTTCTGCTGATAACCATCGTTTCCGCCGAACTCGGCAAGCTTGTAAGCAAAGAGACTAAAGTTGATATACTTGTTACTCCACTTACGGTTATTCTCTCAGGCGGATTGCTCTCGCATTTCTGCGCGCCGTATATCGGCACAGCGGCAAGCTGGGTAGGCAACATGATAATGTGGGCAACAGAACAGAAGCCGTTTATTATGGGCATAATAGTATCGGTTGTTGTGGGAATTGCGCTGACTCTTCCTATCAGCAGCGCAGCGATATGTGCGGCGCTTTCGCTGACAGGTCTTGCAGGCGGAGCCGCAGTAGCAGGCTGCTGCGCTCAGATGGTCGGATTTGCGGTAATGAGCTTTAAAGAAAATAAATGGGGCGGTCTTGCCGCTCAGGGAATCGGTACAAGCATGCTTCAGATGGGTAATATCGTTAAAAATCCCAGAATCTGGATACCTCCGATTCTCGCATCTGCAATAACCGGACCAATAGCCACCTGCGTATTTAAAATGCAGATGAACGGCGCCGCAATAGCTTCCGGCATGGGAACGTGCGGATTTGTAGGTCAGATAGGCGTTTATACAGGCTGGCTCAACGATATTTCAAGCGGAGCGAAAGAGAGCATAACGGCATTTGACTGGCTGGGACTTGTTTTGATTTGCTTTATTTTACCGGCGCTGCTTAGCTGGATATTCTGCCTGATACTCAGAAAAACAGACTGGATCAAAGAAAACGATTTAAAACTGGATTTATAAGGAGAGATTTTATGCAGTACAGAATTATAGGCGAACCCATGAGCGCCGTTATATGTGACGTTGCGCCGAATGAAACGCTCATCACAGAAGGCGGAGCTATGAGCTGGATGTCCCCGAATATGAAAATGGAAACCACTTCCAACGGCGGAATCGGCAAAGCTTTCGGCAGAATGCTTGCGGGCGAATCAATGTTTATGAACAGGTACACAGCAACCGGCGGAAACGGACAGATAACCTTCGGCTCCAAATTTCCCGGCTCTATCAGAGCTTTTGAAGTCGGTCCCGGCAAAGATATCGTTGTTCAGAAAAGCGGATTTCTTGCGGCTGAGTCAACCGTAAATCTTTCGGTATTTTTCCAGAAAAAATTCGGTTCCGGATTATTCGGCGGCGAAGGATTTATCATGCAGAGAATTTCCGGAAGCGGTATCGTTTTTGTAGAAATCGACGGCTCAGCGTGTGAATATGATTTAGCTGACGGTCAGTCGATCGTTTTAGACACCGGTCATCTCGCTGTTATGGACGCAACGTGCAAAATAGATATTCAGACCGTACCGGGTCTTAAAAACAAGTTCTTCGGCGGCGAAGGATTTTTCAACACGGTTGTTACAGGCCCCGGCAAGGTAATTCTTCAGACAATGCCGATCAGCACGGTTGCAGGTGAAATAAGAAAATTCATACCTTCATCAAACTGAACAAACAATAAATAATAAATATAATAAGCTCCGGTTTGCAAAACGCAAGCCGGAGCATTCTTTTAATAATCGTATATCAATAAATATGCTTGTAAGCTCTCGGGAACTGAAGCACGTCACGAATATTGCCGATACCTGTAACATACATTACCAGACGGTCAAATCCGAGACCGAATCCGCTGTGCTCGACCGTGCCGAACTTTCTTGTATCAATATACTCGCCGTAGCTCTCAAGCGGCATATTGCGGTCGTTCATCGCATTGAGAAGCTTCTCAAGATCTGTTTCTCTTTCGCTGCCGCCGATTATCTCACCGATATGCGGAACAAGAAGGTCTGTGCAGGCAACAGTCTTTCCGTCGTCATTCTGTTTCATATAGAAAGATTTTATCTCTTTGGGATAGTCCGTAACGAACACAGGCTTTTTGAAATGAACATCAGTAAGGTAACGCTCGTGCTCAGTCTGAAGGTCTGCTCCCCAGTAAATCGGGAACTCAAACTTATGACCGCTGGTTTCAAGAATTTTAACGGCGTCGGTATAAGTTACCCTTGCAAAGTCGCTTTCCATAACGGTTGCAAGCTTTGCTCTGAGACCTTTTTCAATGAACTTTTCACAGAAATCTATCTCCTGCGAACAGCGCTCAACAGTATAGCTGATGATGTATTTTATAAACTCCTGAGCAATATCAATTAGCTCATCAAGATTCACAAAGCAGATTTCAGGCTCAACGTGCCAGAATTCGGCGACGTGCTTTACTGTTCCGCTTTTTTCAGCGCGGAACGTAGGCCCGAAAGTATATATCCTGCCAAGTCCGCCGAGAGCCGCCATTTCGCCCTCGAGCTGACAGGAAACGGTAAGCCCTGCTTTGCAGCCGAAATAATCGTTTTCATAATATTCCTGCTCAGATTTATAATCGGTATTCCACGGCTGAGTCGTCACACGGAACATTTCTCCTGCGCCCTCGCAGTCGCTGCTTGTGATGATCGGAGTATGGATATATGCGTATCCTCTGTTGTGAAAATAATCGTGCACCGCATAAGCGAGAGTTGAACGTATCGTCATACAGGCTTTCATCATATTTGTTCTTGTGCGAAGATGCGGAATAGTTCTTAAAAATTCAGCAGACGAACGCTTTTTCTGCAACGGATAATCCTCAGGACAGCCGCCCAAAAGCTGAAGGTCGCTCGTTTCAAGCTCAATGATGTTTCTTTCGGACGCTACGATAGTGCCCGTTGCTTTAAGCGAAACGCCGAGAGTAAGCAAAGGCTTAACCTCTGACAAATATTTTTCTTCTGAAAATTCATCCGAATGAATCGTAAGCTGTAAATTCCGGGTCGTGGTCGTGCCGTCATTTATCTGAATAAAGGTCATGGGCTTAACTTCGGCGCTAGTACGCACCCAGCCGCAGACCGTAACCGTTTTACCGATAAAGCTTTCGCTGTTTTCAAAAAGTGCTTTGATATCTGTGTGTTTCATCTTGATTTCCTTTCGCTGTGATTAAATATTATCAATTTTATGCTAAATAATATCATATCACTTTCAGGTGTAAAAGTAAATATCTATTTTGCATTTAAAGCAGATCTCCTGTTTTAAGCTTTCTTATCCAATCTTTGATCGTAGTTTTTACTGCGGTCATTTTATCAGCTCTCATAGCTTTTCTCTGCTCTTTAGTGCCCAGACTCTCAAAAAGTCCGAACGAATAAAGAGAGAGTTTATCAACCTGACCTGCCGTAAAAGATGAAACGTAATCGCCGAAAACAGTCTTTTTAAACTTACCTGAATCCGTTCTGAGCACGGAGCCGAATTTTGAACATAACGTTTCATAGCTGTCATTTTCAAAATCAATCTTTTCTATATCCGACGCGCCGTAGATAAACCACGGAGAATTTTCCGCCCAGGGACCTGCGCCTTTATAAGTCCACGTTGTCCAGCTCAGATTCTTTTTGTTGAGCAGCGACAGGATATAGCTGAAGGTTGAAATTCCCCTCGGATAAAACTCGCCGATATAAAACGGAGCATTGAAATCCGCCTTTTTGATCTCAGACATTTTACGAAGATACGTCGGATTTGTCACGTCGTAAAGATGCTCCTGATAAACTATGTTTTCCCAGCCGTAAACGTCGGGCGATGCAATAGCGTCCGGAGACCAGATGGCTTCCATGGTAATTATGTGATTCGGGTCAACGCTGCGGATCGCTTCATAAAGCTCGTTGCTGAAATCCCAAAACATCTGTTTAGCGCCGGCATCGCTCGTTATGTTTGTACCGAGAGGCTCGTTCATAAGATCATACATAGCCACGGCAGGCTCGTCTTTATACCTTTTTGCAATCGTTACCCATAAATCCTTTGAAACTTCACGGTAGCGCTCGCCCTTTTCAGTGTCGTCAAAAAGGCTCATTGATTTTGATTTTCCGCAATGGTCATAATCGTTCTGATAACCGGGAAGACCGTGCATATCAATGATTATATAAAGCCCGTATTTTTTACACATTGCAACTGCTTCGTCAAGCTCCGAAAAATCAATATTGCCGTTTTTATCCCTGTACCATGTGCCGTTGTCATCGCTCTGAAAATTTCTGTACCACAAAGGAAGTCTTACAACGTTCATGCCGAGTTCAGCAACGTTTTTATAATCCTGCTCGGTTATCCAGTTGCTTCTGTAAAGCTGCATAAGCTCATGCGTTTTCTCAACGCCGAATCGCTCAACAAGGGTAAAGTACATATCCTCTTCGCCCGACGGTGAAACAAAAGGACAGAACCAGTCCTCCATTATGCCCCAGCCGCCGAAGTTTGTGCCTCTGAGAACGATCTGCTCGCCTGATTCATTATAAATACTCTCTCCTTCTGTATGAAGAAAAGAAACAGAATTTTTACTGTAATCTCCAGCATTCCCGACAAGTGAAAAACTGCATACGATAAATATGATGCTCAACAACAAAGAAATAATGCGTTTCATAGCTTTCCTCCTGACAGCTTTTTCATAAAACAAAACAGGCGGAGCGCAGTCCGCCTGAATAAACGCTGAATTACTTTTCTTTTTTCTTCTTAGCGGCAAGTGCGGCTGCAACAGAAACTGCAACTCCGCCTGCAATCCATGAAGCGGCCTTGATCTTCATTACCTGACGGTCGGTAAACGTTCTCTGAACCGGGCCGAGACTCTCGCTCTTAAGTCCGAACTGCTTGAAGTGATACATTCTCGTCTGAATATCCTCAACGTTGTTTTCGTCAAGAGTAATGAGTCTTACGCCTGAACGGCATCCGTCGGTATAAGGATGGAAGGACGCGGTTTTATTCTGAGCAAGCAGAATACCGTCATAAT
>CADAMY010000040.1 GCA_902789095.1 Oscillospiraceae bacterium
GGGATACGGCGATGCACTTCCTTACCGGCGGCTTGCTTGTGCTTGCAGGTTATGTGTTTATGCGCGCGTATGAAATAAGGGACAATAAAAAAATCCCTGCTGCAGTTATAGTCCTTGCTTCGTTCTGTATTTCATTTATGTTCAGCACATTCTGGGAATGCTGGGAGTTTTCGTTCGACCAGCTCACAGGCGGCGATACTCAGCATTGGTCTTATGCGCTTGCGCTCAAGGACGGACCTGAAAGACTTTCACATCTTTTCTTTGAGCCCGCTCCGGACAGAAACGCTCCTGAATGGATGGCAAGATTTGCGCTGATTGACACGATGACAGATATAGTAGCGAATACGCTCGGCGCGTGCATAGGCGGAATAGCTCTTAAATTGGGGCTTCGCAAGAGAGAAAAAGAAGAAAAAGCAATAACAGTTGACATAAAAGAAAAAGTTAATAAATAAGGTTAAGGCGGCATAGTATCATAATGATAGTGCCGCCTTGTAATGCTGTAAGGAGGCGAAAACGGTGAAAAGATTTATTTGCGTGATAATGTGTATTGCTCTAATTATCTGCGCTCTGCCGTTGTGCGCTTCTGCTGAAGATGAGGCTGTTTCATATAACGGTTATCCTGTTGTACTCGTGCCTGGATATGCGTCTGCTTCGCTTTGCTACGAAAAAGACGGTAAAACAAAATCCGCATGGGGATGGAAGATTGACGATATACTGCCCGGTATACTTTCAAATCTGAAATATATTATCAAAAGCGCCGACGATTATATATCCAAAAACAATACGGCGAATCTTATAGAAACCGTCGGGAAATGCATTGTAAGTCTGCTTGAGCCCATGGAATGCAATCCGGACGGGTCGAGCAAATATGATGTAAGACCTGTTCTTTTTAAAGCGGAGGAAACCTGCGACAGCTACCTTAATAAGGTTTATCCAAAAGGGGATTACAGAGTCGAGCTTGATATGACGGGCGCTTTTGACGAGCTTGTCGGAGAAGAGAACGTATTTTATTTCAACTGTGATTTCAGAATGAGCGCAGTTGACTGCGCTATGGAGCTTGACAGATATATCTGCGACGTTAAAGATTATACAAAAGCTGAAAAAGTAAATATAGTTGCGGTAAGCCACGGCGGACTTATAACGGCAACTTATCTTGCTCTTTTCAGCGACAAAACCGATGTCTATAACGTGGTTATGGATGAACCTGCGCTCGGCGGTGCAGGGCTGGCGAGCGATCTTATGAATGGTAAAATCGTATTTGATGAAGAAACGTTTGTCAAATATCTTGAGTATCATGCGATGTGTGAAACGGATTACAACTGGCTTGTCAGAGCGCATCAGCTCGGCTTTCTTGACGACGCTATGGAAAAAATCGTTCCGCTTGCCAGAGATTCATTTATCTATTGGGGCAGTATATGGGATTTCACTCCGCCTGATGAATATGAAAAATTCAAAGCTGCATACCTTGACCCGGCTGAAAGCGCTGAGCTTATCGAAAAAAGCGACTTCGTTCACTATGAAATAATGTCTGATTATAAAAACATTTTTGCTTCGGCGAAAGAACGCGGAATAAACGTCAGTATAATCGCAGGCTCAGGCAACAGAATAGTTACCGGGCAGGACAATATTTCTGACGGAATAATTACTCTGAAATCCTCAACAGGCGCTTTTACAGCTCCGTTCGGCAAACGTTTTTCGGATAGTTATATCTCGGAAGCTTACGAAAACGGCAGAAATATTTCTCCGTCTATGGATGTTGACGCTTCGGACTGCTATCTGCCTGAAAATACCTGGATCGTCAACGGGCTGTTTCACGGAATGGAATTCTGGGATGAGTATTCACGCTCGCTGATGTTTAAGCTTCTTCTGTCGGAAAATCCGCCCGACGTAAACAGTGACCCGGAGTATCCTATGTTCCATGATACTACAAGCGTTACGCAGTCGGTTTATATTCAGTCAGAAAACGGTGGATATATTCTTCCCGGCACAAACAAGCTGACGGTTCTGAACACATCCGAGAAATATAATATGCATATTCTCAATATCAAGT
This sequence comes from Oscillospiraceae bacterium, assembly GCA_902789095.1. Taxonomy (GTDB): domain Bacteria; phylum Bacillota; class Clostridia; order Oscillospirales; family Acutalibacteraceae; genus CAG-488. Next base: position 2,051 of record CADAMY010000040.1, read on the forward strand.
CAAAAGGCATAGACCTTGATTTTGATTATGATTTTCATACTATCCGACCGGGCGAGAGCCGTGAGATTGAATTCAGCGGAAATATTTCCGAAGGGATCACTTATTCTGAAATTACGATCACCTATATCGCAGTCGGATCAGTAACTCCGCTGAATCAGCGCAAGCAGCATTTTACGGCGATCAACGGGGAACCTGATAAATCTGCCGCAGAAGACGAAGGAAAGTTTACCGAAAGCGGATTTATTACGGATTTTGAAAGCAGAGCGTCTTCGACGACAATTAGTTTCCTTGATAAAATCGGATTAAGAGATTTTGCAAATACGCTTTATGACGCTTCAGAAACCAAGATAAACAGACTGATAAAATTTATAATTAAATAAAAATGCGGAGGCAAAGATGGAAACCGTTCTCGCATCAAAAATTAAAGAAAATAAAATAACGTCAGCGCTGCGAAAATTCCTGATGTCTAAAGCCTGTGTGATTATACAGGTGCTTTATGCAGTTGCGGTAATTATAATCAGAAGCAACGGCAATAATATGCCGATCGTTTACGGCATAATCGGCTATCTTATTCTGGAATCACTTATACTTGTTATTTGTGATGATATTATTGCGACTCTGCCGACTTTTATGTTTATATCAACAATTTCAATTAAGTGCTACGATTCATTTGATCTTTTTATTAAATTTTGGTATATACTTATTCCCGTATGCCTTTCGCTTCTGTTTCATTTTATCGTTTACAAAAGGAAGTTTGTAAAAGGCGAGATGACTATACCGTATATTGCCGTTTCAATAGCGGTAACCCTCGGCGGAATCGGCAAAACGGCGCCGGCTGATTATTTCAACGGCACTGTGCTTTATTATACGATCGGGCTCGGATTCGGTATGACGCTTTTATATCTTCTGCTTTCTTCTCATCTCCATACAAGCAGAGATTACAGCCTTAAAATGCGGCTTGCATATACGATGATGGCGACAGGCTTCGTCTGTGTATTTATGATGATACACCATTATCTTATGTATCTCGGGCTTGATCTGATGCACTACCGTATGCTTTATATGCAGTGGCGCAATAATGTATCGACAATACTGATGATGGTGATGCCGTTTGCGTTTTACGTTTCAACCCGCAGAAAAAAACATATTTATTTTTATCTCGGACTTGCCGAGTACGGGACGATACTGCTCTCAGGTTCAAGAGGCGGAGCGATGTTCGGCACGATCGAGCTTGCGCTTTGTCTTATCGTTCTCGTTTATACCGACAGACTTCACAGAACGGAGAACATAGCGGTTATAACGCTTGCCACCATTGCCGTATGTATGTTTGCAAGACCTATTTACAGATTTCTTGAGCCGATGTTTGACAGATTCCTTGAAGGCGACAAAATAAGAGAGCAGCATATTCACCGCGCTTTAAGCGATTTTAAATCAAATATACTTTTCGGCAAAGGCTTTGCTTATAAGAGCGAAGGTACATTCAGCAAAAAGACAATGGCTGTAAACTGGTATCATTCTTCACCTTTCCAGGTTATCGGAAGCTTCGGAATAACCGGAGTAGCGGCGTTTGTATATCAGCTTTATAAAAGGTGCAGACTGTTTTTAAAGCATACCAACCACTTCAATCTCACTTTGTTCTTTGCATTTCTCGGTCTTACTATGATGTCTACTGTAAACCCGGGGGAATTTTGCCCGATGCCGTATGCTTTTCTTGTTGCGTATTTCCTCGTAGTATGTGAAAAATGCAACGCTGCCACGAAGCGTGAAAACGGCAACGAAATCGAAGAGGATTTAATTAAATTAGCATAAGTTTTGAGCATAATTAAAGCAGCCGGATTTTTGTCCGACTGCTTGATTTTTATTCAGTTTATATAGCAAGGAACGATTTCATAGTATCTATATATTCCTGAGCTTTCTGAGCGCTGCCGCTTTCTGCAAATATTCTAAGCAGAGGTTCTGTTCCCGAAAAACGGCAAATTACAAAGTCGCCGTTTTCAAAATAAACCTTGCAGCCGTCAATATAGTTGATCCATTCAACTTTCTCGCTGAATTCGGGAAGCTTTTTATCCGTTATCAGCGTTTTGTGAATTGTTTCTTTCAGCTCGGGAGCAAAGCTTAAATTGTCCTCAACCATCTCAAAGTGACCGAACTGATTTTCAAGGTCGGCAAAAATCTCGGAAGGGGATTTGCCGATAACGCTGACCATTTCGGCAAAAAGAGCGGCTGAATAAACCGAATCCTTGCCGTGAATGTGGCCTCTTACCGTAAGACCGCCGGAGGATTCACCGCCAAGAACAGCGTCAACCTCATCAATCTTTGATGAAATGTATTTGAATCCGACGGGGACTTCATAGCATTTTTCATTAAAGCTTTCCGCTATCCTGTCAAGCATATGAGTCGTTGCAAGGTTGCGGACAACAGGACCTTTCCAGCCTTTGTATTTAACAAGGTAATAGTACAACAGGCAGAGAATTTTGTTCGCGTCGATATATTCGCCTGTTGCATCAATTATTCCGAGTCTGTCGCCGTCGCCATCCATAGCGATTCCCATATCGTAACTCTCTTTTGCTACCGAATGGCTGAGCATTACAAGCCTTTGTTCCGACGGAGCAGGCATCTGACCGCCGAAATATGCGTCACGGTTAAGATGAATCGTATCAATAGTGCATCTTGCCGTATGGAAAATGACCATCATCGGGTATGAGCCTGAGCCGTGCATAGAGTCAAAAAGAACTCGCAGACCTCTTTCTCTTAAAGCACTCATATCAAGACGGGCAATTATATCGTCAAGGAATTTATTGAATGGATTTTTTATGTATATGATTCTGCCTTGTTCAACCGCTTCGTCAAACGGAATAAACGGTACCGAATCGATCTCATCAATAAGAGCTTCGAGTCTCTGTGTTGTTTCAACAGGAGCGTCACGGCCTTCTTCAACTATCAGCTTTATGCCGTTGTATGCCGAAGGGTTGTGACTCGCAGTAATTTCAATACCGTAGTGAAGCTCCCTGTCAAGCACGGTGTGCATTACGAGCGGAGTCGGAACGCTTCTGTTCATAAAAAGCACATTGATTCCGCCCTCGGTAAGAACTTCGGCAACCCATTTTGCCGCTTCTATTGAAAGGAAACGTCTGTCGTATCCGACAATAATCGGTTTATCGGTTTTATTTTCTTCTTGTGCCAAAGCTAAAATTCCTTTGGCGACGCGACGAATGTTTTCGCAGATAAAATCGTCGCCTATTATGGCTCTCCAGCCACCTGTTCCAAATTTAATCATTCAGTGTGTTGTTTACTTCGTTTCTGAATTTATCTATATAAGAGTCAATATAATCCTTAACTGGAATATCGTCCTCAATCATGGGCATCAGGTCAAGACCGAAATTCATGCTGCTGCAGTTATCTGTATCGTGAGATTCAAAGAACGTTGCGTTTGCAAGCCGTCTGCCAATAGCGGCGTGATCGTAACGCTTTCCGCCGACAACCTGTGAACGGTGGACCGTCAGAAGTTCTGCGGCAATTTCAGGATATTTTTCCGTGTTAAGACAGATTTTTTCAGAATCAGGAAGCCAGTCAAGCGCTCTCCATACTTCAAGCGCTATGAATTTTTCAGGTCTTGATTCTTTCGGTAAACGTCTGACCGCCTCAATAGTTCTCAGAGCAACCGCAACGTGAGTTTCATGTTTATCGGCAGGGTTGTGGGTGTAAAGATATTTCGGTTTTATCTCAGTCAGAAGTTTATATATCTCGTCAACAGGAGCTTTGTTTGACGGATTCTTGACTTCGCTTGACGGGAAGCCGAGCTGAATTGCGGCTTGGTATCTGCCAATGTCGGCGGCTTTCTGCTGCTCAAGCAGGCGGACCTGTTTCATCTGTTCGTCGGTAAAACCGGCGTATTCACCTGTTCTTGGGCTTCCTGCGCCGTCAGTAACAACTACGCCTGCAAACGATCGTTCATCACTTTCATAACAGTCTGAAATAGGGGCAAATGCCATTATTTCAATATCATCCTGATGAGCGGCGATGCACACGTCGGTTATACCGTCAAGACTTTTTTCATTAGGGTAATAAATATTCATTGTTTCGCCTTCTTTGATTTTATGCGTTCATAGTACATCAATGCCGACGTTTTGTCAATCGTCAAAATCATTGATTTGTCAGATGTTTTTTAGCTTTTACCGTTATTGAAGCTGTTGAATTTGTCAATAAGTTCTCTGCCTACGTGCTCCATTAGCCTGAGAGCCAGAGCTGCGCCTTCACGATCACTTCTAAAAGGCTTGATAAAACTGTCTGCTTCAAACGTGAGATTGCCTTTGTAGTCAATATCTGCAAGGGCTTTCATTATTTCGTTCCAGTCAAGCTCTCCGTAACCCGGGAGCATATGACTGTCGTCACGTCCGTAATTGTCGTGAACGTGAAGAGCCTGAATTCTGTTGCCCATTTTTCTTATCACATCCTGCGGCACTCTGCCTGTCAGTTCGCAGTGACCGATATCAAGACAAGCAACAAAATTAGGATTATTTACTGCGTCTATATATTCGTTGAATTCTTCGGGATCTGCGCAAACGCTGTCAACGATTTTTTTCTTAATATTGTTGTATTGCCACATATTCTCGCACGCAACTTTTACGCCTAACTTTTCGCTGTAAGGCATCAGCGAATTATAAAATTCATAGTTCAGCTTTTTAAAGAAAGAAGCGTTGCGGAATCTCCAGTATTTTCTGAATTGAAGAGGGTGAACGACAATTACCGGAATCTCGAGAATCGAGCCGACCTCAAGCGAGCGTATCATTCGCTGTTTTACGATTTCAACGTGCTCTTTTTCGCCGGTATCGAGCGGCAGATTGAAAGGCGCATGCCCCTGAGTAAAAATTACATTGTTGTGCTGCGCTGTCTGCTTTATTTCGTCTGCATATTTTATGTAGTCGCTGCCGTTGAGAACGTTGTCTTTGTCAATCATATCAAACATCGAAAAGTCGATTGAATCAAAGCCTGCTTCTGCGATCAGTTTTATGGCTTCTTTGATGCCGAGACCGAACGCAAGCTGACTGGTTTGTGTTGTTAATAACATATCAGTTCACCTCTTTTGAAAATCTGCATCCGCAGTAATCCTGACGGTATAGTTCATATTTTTTGGAAAGCTCGATTGAGCGTTTGTAGCCCTCTTTCTTTTTGAAATCAGCGTACAAAAAATCTACTGAAAATTCACGGCTCAACTCTTCGCCGATTTTATTAAGAAGAGGAGCGTTTTTATGAGGGCTGACGGAAAGTGTTGTTGTAAAAAAATCGAATCCGTTTTCAGCGGCGAGCTGTGCCGTCTTTTTCATACGGAGTATAAAACATTTTTCACATCTTGAGCCGCCTTCACGCTCGTTTTCATATCCTCTTGCTGCCGATAAAAATTCATTTTCATCATAGCTGCATTCCATAATTTTTACCGGGTGGATAAACGGCATTTTTTCGATTATTTTTTTCTGTTCATCGTAGCGCTTATAGTATTCGCTTTCAGGGTAGATGTTGGGGTTATAATATAGCAGCGTCACATTAAAATACTGCGTGAGCACCTCTAAAACGTAAGAACTGCAAGGGCCGCAGCAGCTATGAAGCAAAAGTGACGGAGTACCGTTGAGCGACAAAATCTGCTCTTCCATTTTTTTTTGATAATTTATTTTTTCCATCATTTTCCCTCTTGGATTTTTTTGTTGGTGTCATCAAGAATCTGACTGCGGAAATTTTTCATATATTCTGAAAATTCGCAGTTTTCTTTGCCGTAATTTTTCTGAAGCTCATATTCAAGCTCAAGCCAGCTCGAGATAGGCGATTCGTTATGCTGGATAACGGCTTCTGTCTTATCAATAGCTTTATAGATTTTTGCTTCAACAGTCTGCTGTTCATTCATTTCGTCAAACAGCTCTTTTAATTCCTGCGAATAATTCCGGGGCAGTGAGTTTATCCAGTCATACAATATTTCGTTCTCGTTTTTTTCATCGTTTTTATTTTTCTCAAACGTCGGAATATCTCCTGTGAAAGCCTCGCCCATATCGTGAAAAATACACATCAGAATCACTTTGTTGATATCAGCCTTCGGAAATTCATCTTTTAAAAAATACGCCATAAGCGCGGCACGCCAACTGTGTTCCGCAACGCTTTCTGTTCTTCCGGCTGAGGTAACACAATGGCGCGTGGTGTTCTTTAGTTTTTCTGCAAGATGAATTATTTCAAAATATTTTTTCAGTTCCATTTTTTATAACCTGATAAATTCTTTTATCGCTTTTGCTTCTTCTTTTATGTTTTTGGGCGAGATTTCTTTTGCGTCAGCTTTGATTCTTTTTATTATTTTTTCAAGAGTTTCCGAAGATAAATATTCGTTATTTTTGTTGATAAAAAGCGTCGGGATTTTTATTCGTTTTGCTTCGGCGGAAATGCGCACGCTTCTCATATCAAAACCGACGGAATTTTTATAAAAAATTCTGACAAACGGCAAAATTATTTTTGAAAGAAAATCAAATTTATTTTTAAAAATTTTTTGTACGGCATCATCGACGCTGTTGTAAATATTTTCGGCAATTACAGCGCTGACGTTTGCAGGCAGTTCCGACATTGACGAAGCAAAAACCGCCGCAAAAGTGCCCTGGCCTTTGCCGTGAATTATTATCGGCGAGCCGGTGCTGAATCTCATTTCCAGCCATTGACACCAGGATAAAACGTCGTAACCTTCTGCGATTCCGAGAGTCTTATAAGCGCCCTCGCTTTTTCCGTGCGCACGCTGATGAATAAGCAGGATATTAAAGTTGCCGCTGCGGTAAAAATCAAACAAGCTGTAAAAATCCGTGCTTGCGCTTGCGTCTGCCGAGTGAACGAGCAGCACCGTCTTTTGTGCATCTCCTTTTTCCGGAGTATAAAGTCTACCGTAAAGAGTTGATTCATCAACGGCATAAATCGTAGTTTTTTTATATCGGATTTCTTTAAAAAAATCGTCAGCTTTCTGAATAAATTCTTCAGGATTTTCTGTTCCGTTTTTCTTTATTTTTGATGCGATTTTTTTGCGCTGAGCTGCGTCATTTTTTTTGCGTTTGAATAAAGAAACAAAAGAAAAATATGACAGCAGAATCAAAATTATCAGAAGAATTATTATTACAACCAGTGCAGTGATAAAGTAGTGCAATGTCTTCGCTCCTGTCGTGATTATAAATTGTTTTTAAGACGGGCGCAGTAATCGACCACGTCAAAATCTTCGATTATAGAATCTTTTTTCAGGTAAAGAGGATGATGCGGATGACCGTCTTTTTTTGATCTGGCGCCTGCCGAAACCCAGCGAACGCCGAACTCTTTTCCGATTTCGATCATGTCCAGCACGCAGTCGGTCAGATAATTTCTTTGGCAGATTATCGTGCCCCATGCAGCCCAAACGCAGGGTGCACATTCAGAAAGAGAAAGGATATAACGGAAAGCTTTCATGTTTTCATTATGAAGAATAACGTTAAGCTGCTTTTCCATATCCTGCGGTCTCGTTGCCCGCTGAGCATAGACGTTGAACATTATAAAACTGTCAAACCCGTTGCCCAGAGCGATCCTTTCTACTGATTTCAGCGTGTTGTCAAGATTGTCCGGCTCTGCGGTCGAGGGATTGATCCCAATGCATATCAGCGGATTCTTTCCTTTTGTGCCGAGTATGTAACGGTATTCGGAATAAAAATCCGGAACATACAGCCATTTGTCTGTATCATATTTTTTTTCAGTACCGCCTGCCAAAGCTTTTTCAAAAGGCAGAACGTCTATTTTATTTGTATCGCTTGATGGAATATGCATATTATCCCTCTTTTTTGTTGAATCCGCTGACCTGCATATATCCCTTTGATTTGTGCTTTATATAAACGGTCAGCGCCGCTCCGAACGGAATTGATAAAACAGTTGCCGCCTTTTTCGGAGATTCTTTTATAAAGTTTTTGTTTTTTGAAATTATACTGCTGGAAACGTAATGAGTAGTGCATCTGAAAAGCTCTTTGAGGCTGTCGGCTTTTTGCATATCAACCTTTCTTATAAAAGCGAAGCCTTTCGGATTTCTGAGATATTGACGGTACATATTTGTGCTTGAGCCGTCAGACATATATTCAACCACACAAACCGGCTCATTTAAAATCAGCAGTTCGTAGTCTTCGTCTGCAAGGTAGTATTTATAGGCGATAGAAACATATTTTTCGCCTTCAAATTCGGGATAAGGCGGATAGCTTTTCATAACATCAGTACGGTAAATCAGCTTTTTGTCGCCCTTTCCTCCGCGCTGATAAAAGCCTTTGAGAGTCGTCGTTTCTCTGTCCTTTTCAAGCTCTGAGCCAATGATTTCACCGTTCTGCAGGCAGTCGAGTGCGATGATGCCCGCATATTTTTTATCGCCCTTTTCTTTCCATAGATTCACGATTTTTTCAACGGCGTCGTCCGTCATATAATCGTCGGAATCTATGCACACGTTGATTTCGGTATCTATATTTTCATACGCTGTGTTGTGGGCTGTGTGCATACCGCCGTTAGGCTTGTAAACATATTTTATTTCAAAGCCGTTGTCTTTTTTCTGCCATGATTCGATCAGTTCTTTTGTATTGTCGGTTGAGCCGTCGTCAACCACGAGCCAAACAAAATCCTTGCACGTCTGACGGCAGAGACTTTCATAACAAAGATGAATTGAATATGCTCTGTTGTATGCAGGTGTAAAAACCGTAAGAGTTTTCATAATCAACCTCCGTTATTTGCCGATAAGCATATCAATGCTTTTTATCAAAAGGTAAACTGCCGCTCCGTTACCCGATTTACAGAATTTAAAAAACGTTTTCCAATGAGCGGGCATATATTTTGTATCAAGATTTGAGTAAGCTTTTTTATAAGCGGGGGAGTTGATGACCGAGCTTATTTTTTTGATTTTTTCGCTTTGTTTTGTATCGTTCAGCAGCTCGTTCAGACCGATTCCTATTATGCTTAAAGCGATCCTGTTATCAAGCGCGTCTTCAAACGGGAGGTTATATTTTTTCAGAATATTATCCATTCTTTTATATAATTCCTGCCATTGATCGTATAGTCTGCTCTTATATTTTTTAGTCAGCGATTTATTATTCTCTTTGCGGTAATGATTAAAACATTTGTCAATATAAACAGCCTTTTTTACAAAGCAGAATGCTTCAAGCGAAAACAAAGCGTCTTCAGTTCCGATGATTTTTGTATCAACAAATTCAAGTGAGCTGATACACTCAGTCCTGTAAAGCTTGCCCCATGCAGTTACGGCTGAATCGGCGTTTTCGGGGTTTGAAAGCTGAGTACCTGTGAGACCTGCGATCCTTTTGTGAACCGATTTCAGTTCGTCGCCTTCAAAAACTTTATCGCCGCAGTCAAAGATGTGCTTTTCGATTTTTTTATCGGGAAATTCACGAACGTAGCTCCACAGAACAACGTCGGCATTTTCCTGAGTTATTTTATTATGCGCCTGAAAAACGGTATCGGTATCTATCCAGTCATCGGAATCAAGGAACATTATATACTCACCGTGAGCTTCTTTGATCCCTGTGTTTCTTGCGCCCGAAAGCCCCTGATTCGTCTGATTTATTATTACAATACGGCTGTCTCTTTCTTTAAAAGATTTTAAAATTTCCGCGCTGTTGTCGGGCGAGCCGTCATTCACGCAGATGATTTCAAGATTTTTATAGCTTTGAGCAATTACGCTGTTAAGACAGTGCGGCAGAAATTCTTCAACGTTGTAAACAGGAATAACGACGCTAACAAGATCTTTGGTATACATCATATTTATCAACCCGTAATCATTTATTTAAAATTGAAAAACCGTAACGAACAGCTTGTGTCTTACAGTAAAATTGTCAGGTACGGTTTTTAAAAAATCTCTATGCTCTTTTTCCCAGAGAGTGAAAGTTTTATTATCCATCGAAGCCAGAGTGCCTCTGCAGGCGCACATTCTGCCGTGCCAGCTCTCTTGAGTAAACGGAATGCCGCAGTCATAAACGTTTGTCTGACGGTCGGGAAAGAAATCCTCAAACATAAATTTATTTGCGTTGCTGTCAGGATTCCATAAAGAGTTGTGTTCTTTTATTAAAGCCGCGCTTTGCGAAAAAATTTTATCCCCGGAATCCCAGTCAAGATAAATAATTATAAATTTGCCGCCGGGACGAATCATTCTTTTTATTTCGGGAATGATTTTATTTTTATCAAAATAGCTGAAACATTGAGCGGCGGTTATCGTATCAAATTTATTGTCCGGCAGACCGGTGTTTTCGGCAGGGGAGACAAAATAATTTATATTAAGGTTGTGCTTTTCTGCATAATTTTTTGCGTACTCGATCTGATTTTCGGAAATATCGACGCCTGTGATTTCAGCGTGAGGATTATATAAATTTTTCGGTAAAATTCCTGTGCCTGTTCCAACGTCGAGCCACGATGAGCCGTCTTCTGCAGTTCCGAGCTCTTTGAGAATTTCATAAAGCTTCGCAGGGTAAATGTCTCTGTATTTTGAATAGACAGCGCTCGTTTTGCCGAAGTCAAAGCTCTGGCCGTCATCAATATCCGAAAAATGCATTTTGCTCACCCCCGAAAGAATGAAAAATTATTTTTTCTTTTTGATTTTGTCCGGCAGATCGTCTGCGGCAGATTCAATCAGTTTTTTAAGAAATTCCCTGTTGTCAAGATTGTCAACAAGCAGCATTTCTTTTGCGCCTTCATACGGCAGTTCATAAACAGCGTCGGGCATCAGTTCTTTTGCGGATTTAACGTCTTTGATAAGAAAACGGTCGTCATAAATCCCGCCGATGACCTTGCCTTTGCAGTAGATTATGTATTCTCCCATCATAGCTCTGAATGAAATTGAGTCGGATAAAGACAACTGTTCAAGAACGAAATCAAGATACTCTTTTGATGACGCCATAATTTACCTTCTATCTCTGCTTTATTACTTTTGCAGGCACGCCGACCGCAGTACAGTTTGCAGGAATATCTCTTACAACAACTGCGCCTGCGCCTATTATTGTATCTGCGCCGATTGTTTTGCCCTGAATAACCTGAGTGCCTGTGCCAAGCTCGACGCCTTCATTTATAATCGTGCTGCCCGAAACGTTTACGGAAGGATACAGAGTGACGTAATCCTTCAGCACAGCGTCATGACCGACGGTACTGTTCACGTCAATTATATTATGACAGCCGAGCTTGATATCAACAGTCAGCACAGCTCCTGCGCAAATAACCGAGCCTTCGCCGATTTCAACTTTTGAAGAAATGATTGCAGCAGGGTCAATGAGAGTTGCAAAGTCAGTGCCGAAATCATCGATTTTGCGGCACAGCTTTTTTCTTACTCTTGTGTTTGCAATACAGCAGACGGCGTAAGCGGTCGGAAAATTTTCAATTTCATCAACACCGCCGATTACCGGGTATCCGTCAATTACATTTCCCCATAAATCCTGATTGTCATCAGCAAAGCCGATAATATTCCACTCTGGAGAAACAGAATTTATTCTTTCTATAAGCCAGGAAACTTCTCTGCCGAATCCGCCGGCGCCGACAATTATTATATCCTTCATAATATCACCGTTATTCGTTCCAGTTGAATTTTGTCAGTTTTCCTTCACAGAGCAGTTCGGGAAAATCCCATTGTCTGAGCACTTCATAAACAGCTATCGCAACAGAATTAGAGAGATTGAGACTCCTTGCGGCAGAATCGTTTATCATCGGTATTCTTACGCATTTTTCGGGATTCCTGTACAGCAAATCCTCGGGCAGACCCTTGGTCTCTTTGCCGAAAAACAGGTATGAATTGTCCTCATATTCTACATCCGAATATCTGTTGAGAGCTTTAGTTGAAAAGAAATAATAGTGCCCTTTGTTTTTGTCAAAAAAATCCTCAAGATTTTTATAATATGTAATATCAAGCAGGTGCCAGTAATCAAGACCTGCTCTTTTTAATTTTCTGTCGTCAATTTTAAAACCCATAGGTTCAATGATGTGCAGTCTTGTTCCCGTTGCGGCGCAGGTCCTGGCAATGTTGCCTGTGTTCTGCGGTATTTCCGGCTCGACGAGAACAATATTCAATACAGACATTGTTATTCTTCTTTCGTGAATAAAAATAGTTTGTGCGGTTAAAATAATAAAAAAACGAACGGAGGAATTCAGGATGCAGAAAAAAACATCACTAATAATGAAAAGCATCGGCATCGGAATGGTTGCCGGAGGAATGACAGCGGCGATGGGAAGTATGATGGGTTCGTCTTCCAGAAAGTACAGAAAAATGATAAACAAAGCCGCAAAAAACGCAGGCAATATCATAGAATCTGTAAGCGATGCTATCGGTATGTAAATATTTTTAACTGCAATCGGAGCCGTCATAACAGCTCCGATTTTTTAATTGAATTTATTCATAGCAGCGTCGGTCTTGCCGTCAACGATAAGTCTGACTGCTTCGCAGGCGGATTCGACAGCGTTTTTAAGCTGCTCCATCTCGTCCTTTTTAAATGTTGAAAGCACCCAGTCTGCAAGGTCATAATCGGGATGCGGCTTTTCGCCGACACCGATTTTGATTCTCGGAAAATTGTCGCTGCCCAAATGATAGATTATACTTTTGATTCCGTTATGACCTCCGTCTGACCCTTTGCGGCGGATCCTTAACTTGCCGCATGGCAGGGAAATATCGTCAAAAATAACGATAATTCTTTCGGGCGGTATTTTATAAAACGATGCGGCTTCTTTTACCGCTTCGCCGCTGTTGTTCATGAATGTCTGCGGTTTCATGGCAATGCATTTATGAGAGCAGATATTCACTTCGCCTATAACGGATTTATATTTTATTTTGTTGATTTTAAAGTTTTCTTCAACGCAAAGCCGATCAAGAGTCAGAAATCCTGCGTTATGGCGTGTATATTCATACTTCTCGCCGGGATTTCCGAGTCCGACAATCAGAAATTCGGGTGATGAAGCGGAACAAAACTCCTTCTTTTTAAAAAACATTTTTACCTCTTAGTGAATTACAAGTTCTTTAGCGTCCGCTTTATCCCATTCAACGTCAGCCATATAGTCATCAATGAGAGTATATACGAGGTTGAATTTCGTTTTTATAAAAGCTTCGTCTATTGCTTCGTCATCTTTTAATTTTGAAACATCGGCAAGCACCCAGATGTTTATCATATCTGAAGTGCCGGGAGCTATCGTATAATCTGCCTGAAGGTCTTTGCTCAGCCACAGACCGTTTTCGCCGTTGTTTTCGATCCTGATGCTGTTGTAAGCCATGTGCTTGTCTGATTTGTTGCGGATGTATTCGGTTACATAAAACTCTTTCCAGTTTTCTTCATCCTTAACTACCGATTCTGCAACGTCTTCGGGCATATTGTAGGTCTGTTTTGCGATTTCAACAAAATTTTCACGTTTTGTAACGCCTGATGAGGCTGGGATGAGTTTGTCAACACCTGTGCTGTCAACAAGCTCGGTAACTTCGGTCTTGTTGCCGTCCTTGTCTGTTACTTCGTTTACGATAACAAGGTCGCCGTCTGCATTTGTCTGACCTTCAACGTTTATGGCTCCGCCGTCTTCGTCAGAAACTTCAGCCGTACCTTTTTTGAATGAACAGCCGAACATTGAAAATATCATAACTGCCGATATAACAAGGCTTAAAATTCTGATGCTGGTTTTAATCATTTTTATCCTCCTTTTTCTGCCATCTGTATGGTCTTACTTTTGAAACCCATTCGTCTTTGATTACCTGCCTTGAGCGTGCGATCGCAAGAGCATTATCAGGCACGTTTTCTGTAATAACGGAGCCTGCCGCCGTATAAGCATTTTCGCCGATTTCAACCGGAGCCACAAGATAAGTGCTGCATCCGATGAAAGCATTGTCGCCGACGATGGTTTTGTTTTTATCCCTGCCGTTGAAATTGACTGTTGCGCAGCCGCAGCCGACGTTGATATTCTTGCCGAATTCAGCATCGCCGACGTAAGACAGGTGAGATATTGAAGTCTTGTCGCCGACTCTTGCGTTTTTGAGCTCAACGAAGTTGCCGATCCTCACATTTTCTCCTACAACGCAGTCAGGTCTGATTCTTACAAACGGACCGATATGCGAGCCGGATTTGACAACCGAAGAATAAAGCTGAACGTTGTTGAGTTCAACGCCGCTTTCAACAACCGACGAATCAATAAGAGTGTTGGGACCGATCACGCATCCGCCGTCTATTTTCGTTTTGCCTTTTATGATAGTACCGGGCAGAATTTCGGTATCGGCGCTGATAATGGCGTCAGGGCTGATGATCACACCGTCAATACACGGTATTGAAACGCCGCTTTTCATTAAGCTGAAAAGTACATTTTTTCTTGCAATTTCATTCAGCTCATAAAGCTGAAAGCGGTCGTTTGCTCCTCTTACGACGTCGGGATTTTCTGCCGTAAAAGCGCCTGTTCCGGCGCCTGACGAACGTATGATTTCAACTGTATCTGTCAGGTAATATTCTTTCTGTGAATCGGTATGATTTTCCGATAAGGTTTTAAGTGCTTTTAAAAGAAGTTCAGAATTGAACCAGTAAGCGCCTGAGTTTACTTCGTCAATTTTTTTCTGATTTTCGTCAGCTTCTTTTTCTTCAACGATTGCTTTGAGCGAGCCGTTTTCGTCACGCTCGATTCTTCCGTATCCGAAAGGCTCTGCGACTCTTGCGGAAATTACGGTTACACCGTTGCCGGACTGCTTGTGATAAGCGTAAGCACCGCTGATCGTCTCGCTGTCCATAAGCGGAGCGTCGCCGCAAAGAACAAGCACGTCGCCGTCAATGTGCTCTTTTATAAAGTCCTCAGCCTGCATCACAGCGTGGCCTGTGCCGAGGCGCTGAGCTTGCTCAACTGTTTTGTATTTTCCGGCAAGATGCTCTTCAAGAATCTGAGCCTGATATCCTTTTACAATACAGATATCTTCCGCTCCGCCTTCTTTTGCAGCGTCGGCAACCCAGTCGATCATGGGCTTGAAAAGCAGCTCTGCCATTACCTTTGGTTTTGATGATTTCATTCTTGTTCCTTCGCCGGCGGCGAGGATTACTGCGCAGGTTTTGTTCATAAGCAACCTCCGTTAATTTTTACCGTGAAAATCACAGTATTATACGTATTTAATTATCTCACAATAATGCTGAAAATACAAGTATCAATTAAATAATATTGAATTCAGTTCTGCTTTTTTACGATTTTGTATTCGTCGTATCTGTCATAATACGGGCAATTATAGAATGTGCCGCTCAGAAATTTATACATTTCGTCCTCGTCAAGATTGATGTCACAGCAGTAACATTCGTTTTCGTCGTCGTAAACGTAGTTAGTGCATTCTTCGCAGTTTGTAATTTTCATTTTTTCACCGCCAAAAAAAGGGAGCAAAATACTGCTCCCTCAAATTTGTTTATTTAGTTTCTTCTGCCTCTGGGACCGCCTTTTCTGCCGTCTCTGTGACCTCTCGGTTTTCTCGGAGCATCAGAAAGCTCGTTTTCAGGAACGAGACCTTCAACCTCTATGAGAGCTTCGCGGCGTGAAAGATTGAGTCTGCCCTGATCGTCGATCTCAAGCACCTTAACAATTACTTCGTCGCCGACGTTTACTACGTCTTCAACCTTTTCGGTGCGTTTAACGTCAAGGTGGCTGATGTGAACCATGCCCTCTTTGCCGGGTGCGATTTCAACGAATGCGCCGAAATCCATAATTCTTGTAACAACGCCTTTATAGATTGCGCCGATTTCAGGATCGTTTGCGATAGTTTCAATCATGAACAGCGCACGCTGAGCGTCGTCAATATCAAGAGCGCTGATGAAGATGCTTCCGTCTTCTTCAACGTCAACTTTACAGTTGCATTCTTCACAGATCTTCTGTATAACCTTGCCCTGCTTGCCGATAACATCGCCGATCTTTGAAGGATCGATCTTTGTTGTGAGCATCTTAGGAGCATATTTTGAAAGCTCTTTTCTGGGCTCAGCAATAACGGGAAGCATGATTTCATCAAGGATATAGCAGCGAGCTTTATAAGTTTTGTCAAGAGCTTCGCGAATGATTTCAGGAGTAAGACCGTGAACTTTGAGGTCCATCTGGATAGCTGTGATACCTTTCTTCGTACCGGCTACTTTGAAGTCCATGTCGCCGAAGAAATCTTCAACGCCCTGAATGTCAACCATTGTCATAAAACGATCGCCCTCGGTAACAAGACCGCAGGAAATACCTGCAACGGGAGCCTTGATCGGAACGCCTGCCGCCATAAGCGAAAGCGTTGAACCGCAGACAGAGCCCTGAGAAGTTGAGCCGTTTGAGGAAAGAACTTCTGATACAAGTCTTATGCAGTACGGGAATTCTTCAACCGAAGGAATAACGGGAAGAAGAGCTCTTTCAGCAAGTGCGCCGTGACCGATCTCTCGGCGTCCGGGACCTCTGCTCGGTCTTGTTTCGCCGACTGAATATGACGGGAAATTATAGTGATGAATATATCTCTTTGAAGTTTCGTTATCAATGCCGTCGAGGAGCTGAACTTCGCTCATTGCGCCGAGCGTTGTAACTGTGAGGACCTGAGTCTGACCTCTTGTGAACATACCTGAGCCGTGAGCTCGGCTTAAAAGGTCGATTTCTGCATTAAGAGGACGGATCTCGTCAATAGCTCTGCCGTCAACACGCTTGCCTTCGTCAAGGAGCCAGCGTCTTACGATGAACTTCTGGAGCTTGTAAAGGCAATCGTCGATCTTTGCGATATCTTCAGGATATTCTTCGTCAAACTTTTCGTGAACAGCATCGTAAATAGGACGGAGTCTTTCATCACGGATGCGTTTGTCGTCAGTATCAAGAGCGACTTTAACGTCTTCAATAGCGAACTCTTTGATTGCTTCAAACATTTCGGGTGCGGGATCGTTTGACGGAAAGTCGATTTTTTCTTTGCCGACTTCAGCCTGGATGCCTTTGATGAATTCAACAACTTCCTGGTTGACTTTGTGAGCATACATTATGCCGTCAAACATATCGTCGTTGGAAACTTCATTAGCGCCTGCTTCGATCATAGCAACGAGATCGCTTGTAGAAGCGACTGTAACAGCCATTTCTGATTTTTCACGCTGCTCTTCCGTCGGGTTGATAACG
>CADAMY010000041.1 GCA_902789095.1 Oscillospiraceae bacterium
AATACGCCTGACGCAAAGCAAAGCCGCAAGCCTGTTGCGCTTTCCGTTCCTGTAAATCTTCGTCCGATTTTTAATTCCGCAACACTTCGCAATTTTTCTCTTTATTTTATAGCAACCGTTCCTCAGGAAAAGGCACAGCCGACGTTTGACGATATTCTGAACAACGTCCGCAGGCAGCTTAAAGAAGGCACCGACCCGCAGCTTCTCAAAAGAATGATTCATCAGAACGTTTCGCAGGCTGACATGGCTTTATTTGTCCGCTCACCGAGAATCGTAAAAAAAGCGATACTGCGCACAGGAGCGGCGCTTTACGGCGAAGGGCTTTATACCTCAACGTTTTCAAATCTCGGTATTTTTAAATTGCCGGAAGCTCTTGCAAAACACGTGCTTGATTTTCACGCTATGCTTGGCGAATCGCCTGTAAACCATATCAAAATCCTTTCTTACTGCTATAACGGAAACGTAAGCCTGACGTTTTCGTCACGTCTTGTGTCTCACGATTTAGAGGACGCTATGTGCGAAAGACTTAAAAGTGAAGGCCTTCAGTTCAGCATCATTAAAAGACCGTAAGATTTAATTTAATCTAAAAGAATTGCACCCCATAAGCCTGAATAAAAAGGCAAAGGGGTGCATTTTTTATTGTTTGATTTTATGATATATCATTTAACTGTAAGCTCTTCTTATTTTTCCGTTACTTTTCCCGTTAATGTGTTGATTTCTATTTTTTTATTGTAATACACATAGTTCCAGTTCAAAAAATCGTCTCGGTGCAGTCCGACAGGTTTTTCCCCTATCGGCGATAAATCCCTGTTTGCATCAATCTGTTCCGCGCTGTATTCGTTTTTGCTTTGTCTTAATCTGAAAGAAATCACATTATCTTTTACCTTGAGATTTGAAATATATCCGAAAACAATTTCTTTTTCTCCGCACATTATTGAACTATATCCGTAAATCCATGTTTTAAGACGGTATCCGTTGACCAGCTCTTTATTTGTTTCGAGTACAAAACCGTTTCCTGCCGGATAATACCAATCGGATAATACAATATCATTTTTCCTGCAGTATTCTTTTAAAGCTTCATCCGTTTCAAATTCAGTATACTTGTCATTGTTTTTATCATATAAACGTAAAACGTCTTTATTAACGGCATATTTATCATTTTCAAAATATCGGTAATACAAAACAGGCTCGGTATTATTCTTCGTTTCAGAAGCGTCAATCTGACGAACGGCAATCAAACCTCTGTTGGCATCATAAGAGTATTTATAAAGCCATCCGCTGAAAATTTCCTTGTTCGCCATATAGCCTAAATCTTCAACATAAACATCTTTTTCGTATATTTCACACTTTTTATTGTTTGAACGGTAAATAAAAAAGTCGTCAAATAAACAGACGTTTTTTTCAGGCGGCTTTTCAAAAAAAATACCAGTAAGAACAATACCGAGCAATAAAACAACAGATACCGCGGCAATTATCAGTTTTTTCCTTTTCATACACATAGCTCCGACGTTTTATTTTTAACTTTTCCAAATCAATTCTTACTGATATTATAGCTATAAAATTATCGTTTGTCAATAATTATTTATTGTAAATCATAAAAAATCAGCCCGTGAATACGGGCTGAAAAACTATAATGTTAAACAATTATTTAAAAATACCGCAGAGCTTGCTGAAAACTCTCTTGAGAGTCATGATAACTCTCGTGCAAAAACCGATAGACTTATCGTATTTAACTTTGCGGACGCCGCAGTTGACATAAAGGCTTGTTCCGTTTGAGAACGGCTGAACTTCAACCGCAGACTCTTCACCGTTGATATAAACCTCAACGTCATCGGCAAAGTACCATCCTTCTTCTGCCTGAACGTAAACTTCAATTTCATATTTCTGACCGGGTACAAGATCATTTGCAAAGCTGCCGTCTCTTTCAAAAATGCGAAGAGGCGTGCCGTTTATATCCTGAGTCGGATAATCCGCATGGTCTGACGTGATGAAATAAATCTCATCATAACGATCCCAGAAAGGTTTGCCGGCAAGATCGGTGCGAAGCGTAATATCAACACGGTTGATAGGACTTCTGTCCTCTGCCGCTGAAACTGAAAATCCCTGCCGCTGAAACTGAAAATCCCGCCGCAAAAGAGGAGATAACGAACATTACAGCCAGTAAGACAGACAGTATGTTTTTTGTTGTTTTCATAAAAAATCTTCCTTTCTTAAATTACTGCTATTATTTTAACAAAAAGTTCTTTTGCTGTCAACAATAAGTTGCTTGGCAGTCAATCTTTAAGCATTTTTAATAAGTGTTTTCCGAGGTCTATGTTTTATAACACAAACATCTGTAATCGAACCTCGGACGGAACAGATTACAGATGCCGCAAAATGTCAATTATCAGTCAGCAGAAGCTGAAGTTTTAGTGATAAACGGATCGATCGCCGCCGCCGTTTTCATAATCGGCATTGTCTGAACTATAATGTGACCGGGTCCGTTTACAACTGTGTTGAAAAGTCCTTCGCCGCCGAAGAGGGCGTTTTTTATACCCTTGACTGTTCTTGTGTCGATTGAGCAGGTTGCGTCCATAGCGGCAAGATAACCTGTGTCAACTATCTTGCAGTCGCCTGCCGCAATATCATACTCAACGGCAGAGCCGTCGATTTCGATGAACACGATGCCGTTGCCGCTGAACTTCTGCATAATAAAGCCTTCGCCGCCGAAGAGACCTGCCTTAATCTTTTTCTGGAAGAATACTGAAACCTCAATGTTGCCGAAGCTTGCAAGGAATGCGCTCTTCTGGGCAATTACAGGCTTGTCCGGCGTAACGTTGATTGCTCTGATCGATCCGGGGAAAGAAGAAGCAAATGCGATTTCGCCGGGACGGTTTGCGATGTATCTGTTCTGAAACATCTTTTCGCCTGAAAACATTCTGCCGAATACCTTGCCTATTCCGCCGCCTTCTGTTTTCATTTCGATTTCGTCGTCCATCCAGCTCATTGAGCCGCCTTCGCACATCATCTCTTCGCCTGCTTCAAGATGACAAAGCAATACGGGAAGATTTCCGCCTTCGATTTTGTAATTCATAAACCATTCTCCTTTTGTTTTATATTATCTGACTTTAATAGCTCTTATTTCAAGACCAACGCCGATAAGCGCCGCAACAGCGCCGACAGCAATAAAGATCGCTGCTGTTTTGGATATATCCTTGCCTGAAATTTTTGAAGGATCTTTTGACTGATAAAGGATATCCATCGTGTCGCCGACCTTAACGTTGCCGCTGTAACCGGGAGCTTCAACGTGTTCATATTTTACGCCGTTTACTTCGTAATCAATATAAACGAGTAAATCTGTGCTCGGATTTTCAATATCTGTATCATCAATAACTTCCTCAACTTCAACGATTGTTGCCGTTACTGTTGAATCATAAAGATCCTTGGTTTTGATTTTGTTGACGCCTGCAACAATAAATGAAACGCCTAAAATGATTGCTAAAACCGGAACTAAAAAATTGAGTATTTTTTTCATGATAATTTCTCCCTTAAATTAAATTATATTGATTTTATAATGCTTATTATAATCTTAACGTAGTCAATAACCTTTGCCAAAAAGTCTTTTACCTTGACAAAGAAGGCTTTGACTTTGCCGAGGAAAGAATCGTCCTTTTCCTCTTGTGTTGTCGGATTAAACGGAACTTTGCTTATCTTGGCGGCTTCCTGAGCCTTGCTGCCGGAAGGTGCGCTTACACTCAGCCATTGATATGAAACAGACTCTTCGTTTTCTGTGCCGAGGAAGTCAGTTGCCAGCCTGTCGCCTAAGTCTGCATTGCTGTACATTTCATTTACTATACTCTCAAGCTCAGGATCTCTTTCAACAATATCGACCTCATCTTCATCTTTGGCAACTGTAAAAATCTCGTCTATTGACGTGTAGCTCGTGCCGAAATCTTTGTTAATAAGAGAAATAAGCACCGGAATATACTCATCTGTGTTTGATTTATCCTCGCCGTAAGTTTCGTTAAGTTCTGCAAGGAACTCATCAGGATCCATTCCGTTGTCAATTTTGTTTGAAAGCTCAAAAATCATGCTGAGATTATGCACTGCGTTCAATTTAACGCCGATCTTCTCCTGCTCTATCTCGCTTTCTATCCTTGCTTCAAACGCTTCATCTAAGGATTCAAACGGTTCTGCATCTTTCTGATATGATGAAATCACTATGCCGTCCGCAAGTTCAAGAGTCTTGCTGTTTACATTAAGACTTTGTGCAAACGAAGCGTTAACAGCGGAGTAGCCTACACTCTCAAGCGTTGAAGGTAAAGTAATTGAACGAGGATAAGTATATTCAAACTCACCTTCGGGAATTTCGGTAATTCCTTCTTCAATAACAAGCTCTTTAACTAATTCATATCTGAGCCTTATAGCCTCATCAGCGATCATATTTTCGGAAAGCTCTTCTATAACGCTGTCAAGCTGCCAGCCGATACAGTCCAGCTTCTGAGTCTCGCCTAAACCATCTTCGCCATACTCAGTTTCTGTCTTATCCTGAATCGGTCCGTTGCCGCTGACGGTAAGAACTCCGCTCCCGGTAAGAGTCCAAGTAATTCCTTCGCCCGCTTCACCGCTTGCGATAACACCGTTATCTGCGGCAAAAGCAGAAGGCATCACTGCAATACTGAGAAGCAAAGCAAGAAAAATTGCAGCCGTTTTTTTAATAAATTTCATTTTTTGACCTCCAAAATAGTATGCTGACCTGCCGGTCATGGAGTATTATAACATAAAAAATCAGAATTGTCACTAACCAAAACAGCAAATTATAAAACACATTATGCAGGTAACGCTGCCACAGCGTTCTATATAAATTTGATGCAGTTCACGGCTTTGGAATACCGAGCGCCGGATTTCATGCGGTCAAAGACGTAAATTTGCAGCTTTTCGGCGGCTCGGACGTATGCCTAATCTTGTTTTCAGTCGGCAGGAACCATACTGAAGATGAAATAAATATCACCGAAACATACTGTCTGAAAGTCAAAACCTGCATCAGCAAATCAATTGTCCGACGCAGGTTTTTTACTATTCATTTTCAGAGCGAGAACGTGTCAGCCCCAGAAATATAAACAAAAGAGGTGTTGTGATCGGCTGATTCAAAGCAACCAGAGACTGTACAAAATATACGCAAACGCATACCGCCGCGGCTTTATTTAACTGAGCATTTGATTTGATACCGGATTTAACTGCTGTTCCTAAAGACGCAAGATAAGATGAAACGCCGAATATTCCTAACGTAACAAGATACTGAAACGGTTCATTATGAGCATTATCAAAATACTGACCGACGGTCGTTTTTATGCTTGAGCCATATGTTTCTTTCAACACAAGCGCTACCGTGTCCTCGCCTGCGCCGAAAATCTTTTTAAGTATCGGGAATTCGGCATAAGCGTGCGCAAGCTTTCGCCATAATTTGCCTCTTTCAGAGCCCCATTTATTATTGAATCTGAGATAGTGAGATAACTTTCCTAAAGACTTTTTCGTATTAAAAAACGTAAAGTAAACTATCGCAGCTATAAAGCTTATAATAATCAGCACGGTCAAAACAATTACTGAAATGCGGATTATTTTTAGCGTTTTTTCAGAGATCGGAAATTTTCGTATGATCAAAAACAGCGTCACAGATATCAGAATAACTGCGGCGCACAGCCACGGTTTAAGTAAAAAAACATAAAGAGTTTCAGCTCGCCGAACTTTGCTTTTGAATATCATGCGCAGCAAACTGAAAAGCAGAAAAGATGATGCGCATATTGAAACAAGCAGCCAGAATTTTGAAAACATTTTTGAATCTTTGCAGCACAGAAGAAATATAATAAAGAAAGCAGCCGCCAATCCGAGTATACCCGAATCACTGTTTGACGTTATTATTCCGAAAAAGCCGAAAACAAGAGTGCATGTATAAAGAATCAGACGTTTCTTTTTTATTTCAGTGCAAAAAAGATACATAAAAAGCGGAACAGATATACACAAGTAGCTTGCAAAAACATTTATATTGCCCGAAAAAGCGATAAATGATTTTCTCTGTTTTTTCAGAATATCCGCAAGCAGATTGAATGGATCAAAGCCTATATACTGGATTACGGCAAACGCGCATATTATTATAATCGAAATGCCGAATAAAGCAATTTCACGGTAACTGATTATATATGCCCGTGAAACAAAAAAGTAAGCCATGATCATCAGAAGCATCAGCACTAAACCCATATGTCTGCCGGCGCTTCCGCTGAAAGCCTCTATACGATGAGAGGAAAACAGCCAGGAAGCTATGCAGGCAATCATAAAAATCAGCATACATATGTCAGTTGTGTTTTTCTGCTCTTTTATGTTTCGTTTATATCCGCTGCCTGTGTAATAAGACACGACTGAAAGCAAAGTAAAACAAATAGCGCTTATGCAAAAAAAGTGATATTTGGATATGGTTATATTATGATACCCGTCAGTCATAAACAGCGGAAAAATACAAAGCAGTATAAAAACACCAACCGCCGCTATTTTATTGTATCCGTAGATTTTATCGTCTTTTGATTTTTTTGACTTTTTCATTTCTCCTCCTCGCCGTTACGGTCAGAAAATCTGAAATATCAGCAAACGGATTATATCACATAATAAAGTAAAAATCAATTTTGATAAGGCATTATAAATATACAGAAAAAGAAAATCCTGCGGAAATCCGCAGGATAAATCTTTACGTTATCTGTTAGACAAATTCAGAAAATCAGTCGTCAAGATCGTTTTTCTTCTTCAGAACAACAACTGCGGCTGCTCCGGAAAGTACTGTAACAAGAGCGCATGCCAAAGCATTTGATCCGTCATAAGTTTTGGGGCTCTTTTCGCTTCCTGCTCCGGTATCTTTATAAGCGATTCCCTTATAACCGTTTGCATTGTCGCCGGATTCTGTATTCTTTTCAGCAGGCTTAACAGTATCGTCTGTCTTCGTGCCGGCTTCTTTATCAGTTGTCTTAGTTCCGGATTCTGAAGTATCTGTGGGAACTTCTTTTTCATCATCTGCAGGAGTAACTTCTTCAGCATCTGAAGGCGTTGCTTCATCGTCGTCCGTCGGAATTACTTCTTCAGCGTCTGTCGGAGTTGCTTCTTCATCGTCCGTCGGAATTGTTTCTTCAGCGTCTGCCGGAGTTGCTTCTTCATCGTCTATCGGAGTAACTTCTTCAGCGTCTGTCGGTGTTGATTCGCCGGCGTCTGTCGGTGTTGCGTCTGTCGGTGTTGCATCGTCAGCATCTGTAGGCGTTGCGTCTGTCGGTGTTGCCGCATCGCCGAATCCGAAAAGCTCATCAGCATACGCAGCCGTTGCCGCAACTAAATCACTGATTGCAGAGCTTGTGGACGTAACAAATGTAAGAATCATTATTACAGAAGCAACCGTCAAAATCAATTTTTTTGTTCTTTTGTTCATAGGTATCCTCTCCTTCTTAAAAATATATCAAAGCAAAGCAGAAGTGTTATATGATATCCCTAATCAGTGATAAGCTCAAAACGCATGGGATCTGATTACGCCTCATAGCTTTACTCTTGATTTCTGATAAATACAAACTATATTCGCATCCAATAATATAACACATTAAAAGAATAAAATAAATGGGTTTTTGGAACAATAAAAAAGTTTGTAAACAATATGCAAAACAGAAAAATTATCAGTTATTTTTTGTTGATTTTGCCAATACAGATTTTAATATAACACTCGCTGCAAACATTTCAGAAGCATTATATAATCAAAAAACATCTATTATCAATAAATTATTACAATATTGTGCCTGCGACAGATATGACTCGTTTTATAAAATAAATCTGAAAAATATAGAATCAATACCATAGATCATTAATTATTAAGAAAAGCACTCCGAAACTCTGCCAACCACAGAGCTTCGGAGTTTATAAAAGACTTACCGGTGTCGATCAGGAATCGTAAAAATGCTGACCGTCGTCAGTCACAAGTCTTTCGGTCTTAGGATATTCAAAAATATCGCTGCTGCCTGCATTCTCTTCAAGATAATCGGCAAATTCTTTGGCATACCATTTTGCCATTGCGAGGTTGTGCATCAGATAATGACCGCAGTTTACGGAAG
Source organism: Oscillospiraceae bacterium (assembly GCA_902789095.1). Lineage (GTDB taxonomy): Bacteria > Bacillota > Clostridia > Oscillospirales > Acutalibacteraceae > CAG-488. The sequence goes on from CADAMY010000041.1 coordinate 8,112, forward strand.
CGGCACCCGGCACTTCCTGAGCATCTTCTACCGATTTAAATGCGCCGAGCATCAGATCATAAATCTCCTGCGGGGTGCGATTTCCTTTTAATATAAGATAAAAACCCGTAAGGCATCCCATAGGTCCCCAGTAAATAACTTCGTCCTTCCAGTCCGGGTCGTTGCGAAGATTCGTTGCAATAATATGCTCAAGCGAGTGCATTGCCGCAACGTCAATAACCGGCTCCTTATTTGGCTTTTTAAGCCTTATATCATAAGTCGTAACGGTATTATCACCAAGATAATCAACCCTGCTTGTAAAAATACCGGGAATGATCCGTGTATGGTCTACCGAAAAGCTCTGTATCATTTCCATTGTTGTTTCTCCTTTTTTCATCATATCGTTTTAATGAATGTGTAATGATTATATCACAGTTTCCGGATTTGTTCAACAGCAATATATAATTTCAGCATATAAAAATACGCCTTGCACATTGCCTTAAAAAATAAAATATGCTACTATAATAAAAAGAGATTATTCATTCAGAAAGGAAAATGATTATGTCGGACTACTTCGGAAAAGATGTTCCGAAACTCGGTTTCGGACTGATGAGACTGCCGAAAAAAGGCGTTGTAACAGATATTGAGCAAACCAAAAAGATGGTTGACCTGTTTCTTGAAGCGGGATTCACCTACTTCGACACGGCGTTTGTTTATCCCGGCTCTGAAACGGCAATCAGAAAAGCGCTCGTTGAGCGTTATCCGAGAGACAGCTACACTCTTTGTACAAAAATAAATGCATTTATGCTGGCGCCAACCGAAAAAGCGGCAAAAAACCAGTTCTATACCAGTTTGGAGAGAACAGGAGCCGGCTATTTTGATTATTACCTGCTTCACGCTTTTATGGAGAATAATTATAAGAAATATGACAAATTTCATTTATGGGACTTTGTAAAGGAGCAGAAAGAAAAAGGTCTGGTAAAGCACTTCGGATTTTCTTACCATGCAGGACCTGAGCTTCTCGACCAAATTCTCACGGAGCACCCTGAGGTTGACTTTATTCAGCTTCAGATAAACTATGCGGACTGGGAAAACCCGTCTGTATCATCACGCGCAAATTATGAAGTTGCAAGAAAGCACGGAAAATCCATCGTCGTTATGGAGCCCGTAAAGGGCGGCACTCTTGCAAAACCGCCAAAAGAAGTAAGGAAGCTTTTTGACGAATATAATCCCGATATGTCATATGCGTCATGGGCTATCCGCTTTGTTGCTTCGCTCGACGGTATCATAACCGTGCTGTCAGGAATGTCTGATATTGCTCAGATGAAGGACAACATATCTTACATGAAAGACTTCAAACCGCTTAATGAAGACGAGCAGAGAATAATTCAGGAGGCGCAGAGAATCCTCGGCCATTCATCAACGATTCCGTGCACAGCCTGCCATTACTGCGTTGAAGGCTGCCCTGAAAATATAAAGATACCAGATATTTTTTCGGCGATGAATAAACAGCTCGGCAACGGTCAGACCGATGAAGCGCAAAAAGCTTATGCCGAAGCTGCGGCAGACGGCTCGCCTGCGTCAGAATGCATCGGATGCAAACAATGCGAGCGCGCATGCCCTCAGCACCTGAAAATCACCGAATATCTTAAACAGGCAGAGGAGATGTTTGAGTAAAAAAATCTTAACGATTGCATTTTACTTTGGCAGAACGTTGTTACGGGTTTAAAGTCATTTTAAACCCGTAACAAGGATTCTTTGAATCCTTTCCGAATAGAATCATCAAAAGCATCCGAATGGATGTTTTTTTGTTTTGTATGCTGCGACCTGTTTTGATAAAAGATGCACACCAAATAAATCAGGAAAAGGTTTCATAATCATAAAAACACTTCATTCACAGAAATAAAGCCCGGAAGCATTTTCCGAGCTTTATTGATACAATTATCAGAAATTAATGACTGAGCTGATGAGTGTGATAATACTTTTTACGATTTCAATTATTTTGTTAAATATATTCTGCAGTTTTTTCTTCCTGCTGAGTCAATTGTTCCTCAAGAGGTTCTTCTGCACTTGGATTCTGGTCTGCCAGGTTAAATATTCCATATATGCATTTGATTGCATCAATTCTTCTTAGCGAAGCATCTGGTCAACGTTTGCCAGCAACAAACCCGCCTGCTCCAGCAAAAGAACATCTGAAGAATTGATTTCACCGTCGTGGCTGCAATCAGCCGCCATCCATTTCGACTCACCGACTTGTTCACGGCTTAATAAGCCGTTTGCTATACAATTTACAATGATAGAATCCTGCCCGTCATAAGCGCCGTCGCCGTTCACGTCGCCAAACAAAATTGCCGTATAGGATTCTGCCGTACTGCCGTTTTTTATCACAAGAATCTGCGTACCGGTACCGACCCATTGCGATTCAGATTCATAACGGATTGAACAATGTTCATCCGAAAGTTTCAGCATCGAATTTAAAGTTTTTTGTTTCTGCTGAAAACCGTAGATGATCTGCGATTCATAATTCACAGTCAGCGTATCGGACGATAAAATCCATGAATCCCATGCGGAATACAGCGTTGTGTCAGCGGTCAGTAAAGCATAATTTTCATCTGTAATCTGCCGCCCCGTGCCGTTTTCACCGGTAAACCATCCGCGGAATTTATAGTTTTCACGGTGCGGCGTCATCAATGCGCCGTTGAACGTACCGCAGGCATACTGTTTGCCGGCAGATGTATATGTGATTTCAGAATACGGCGCCGAGGCAGGCATAATGCGGATGTTTGAAAACGTTGACGTCTGATCATAGTATGAGGCGTTTCCGAATCTGAGCTGAATATACGCAGTATGGTCGGTTGTGACAAACGTATTTTTCACAGTCTTAGCTGTTTTAAAATACTCACTTGCAAGTACGCCGCCGCTGCTCGCATACGCTTCGCCGCCTCGTGTATCCTGAGTAATTATTTTACGTTCAGCATCATAACCGAACACTAAATACTGCCCCTGTTTTTCGGTAGTTATATTCATTGTCAGCGTATAGGCGGAGTTCGGCTTTACGGGAATTGCATAATACCCGTTTCCTGCACCGTAAGCCGTTCTCAGATCTGTTGTAGTCGATTTATCCGAAGAATACGTTGTGACGCTGATTACGCCGTTCTCTCCATTTATTTCTCCGTGAGAAGACATTACTTCAAGAGCTCCTTCCGCTCTGTTTAGCCTGCAGGAATCCGTCGTGCGCCAGATGTTGAAATCAAACATATTGTCATACGTCAACTGATATGTGTACGGCATCCAGTGTGCAAACAGCGTTTCCTCCGCTTTGCCGCAAACGGTCATATTTTCCGTTACCTGCGTACCGCCCTGTGATTGAGTAAACCAACCGTCAAAACGGAAGCCGTCTTTTTTCGGCACAGGCAAAGCGCCGTATGACTTACCGTATGCGGCTGTGCCGGTCTGCAGAAGCGTGCCGTCGGAATCTTTATACAAAACATTATGCGTTTCCCCTGCCGGAGCATTTTCCGCAGGACCTATATAAATAAAATCATATGTGACGTACGATGGCGCCGAAGCATCTGCCGGCGTAATATTATTCAGCACTATTCGCAGCGTTGCAAGCGTGCCGGCAGATTTTATTTGTTCCGTCAGCGGTAGTCGCAGAACAGTATATTCACCGTTTGTGAACGTGAGCTGAATCTGCTGTGAATACATCCAGTTGAAATCTGTATCGCCGAAATCATGCGCCGTCAGGAACATTGCGCGTGAACGGCTCGTCGGAAGGCAATTGACAAATTTTATTCGCATCTCCAAAAAATCAGCATTTTCGGCGCTGTATGCAAGGCAATCAGACGTACGGCCGACAGTTCCGTCGCCCGATGTCTGCACATAGCTGTTTTCAAAGCCGCTGTATCCGTTAGCAGAAATAACTTGATGCGTCATCGTGCCTTCCTCATTCGAAGAGAATGAAACAGTTCCGTTGCGGTATTGATTGACAGCCCAGTTTGCCGTATCAAACGCAAACTGTCCTCCGCCGTACGCTGGCTGAGTATATCTCGCTTCAGCGGCAGCATCATTTGTAAAATCAAAGAACAGACAGTCAGAACGAAGCTTAACGGATTTTTCGCCGATCTGCACGTTAACACCGTCAACCAATGTCTGATTATTAAGCGTAACAGCAGAAATAGGAGCAGTCATCTGTTCAAAACGAATCTCAATCTCCGTTGTTCCGCTGAGAACGCCGCTGTCGGAAGATTCAATAGTTATCTTATTAGCCGATGTGTCCCACTCTGCAGTAAGATCCGTTACCGGAGCAGATGTCGTCAGCGAAGCAAGCGGAATATCCTGCGTGCTTAAATTCTGTGTTGCGGATTTATATACCGTCAGATGTGTGCCGCCGAAGAGCGAGAGCATATCTGCCTTTTCATTATTCTGAACATGGTAAACGGCATTGCCGCCGTCCGTGCAGAAGCAGTTCAGATAACCCTGCGAATCGGTACGGCGATGTACCGACCGTTCCGTCGGCGTCTGCTCAAAAGAGTTGTAGTAAACAACCTCATCCTGAACATGTGAGAGACTGATATTGTCAAAAAACTGTATACGCATAGAGGATGCGACGCTGTCATCACAACCGGTAGAGAGTTTTATAGTGCGGATCCCTTTTGCCGTTTCCGGGTACGGCATCAGCGCAGTGTTGAAGGAAACGTTGCCTGATGATGTCTGTTTAAATTCCAGGTAATCGGAAAGACCGGTGGGGCTGCCGGAATCAAAACCGGACTGCACGCTTGCAGAAATATCACTGATTGCACCGCCGGACGGACGAGCCTGTGCGATAATCAGATTTGCGCCGGATGTATAATTTGTATAGCCCCATACGTTATCGCTGAAGCTGCCGAGTGAAGCGGCAGACGTCGGGTTCGATCCTGTTGCGCTGTGCCAGTTCTGAGTATAGGTGTGTACGGCGCTGTTGTTAGGTTTCAAGGAATCACTGACAAGCATAAGTCCGCCGAACGATTTTAAATATGTGACGTTTCGATAATGTACAGCATCCGCATTTGCAGTAGTATACGCACGAATAGAGGATGCGCTGCGGTTTGACGCCATTTGCAGATTGTCCGCAGCTCCGTCATAACCGTCGGTAACCGATGAGCCTTTGGCACGCTGCCCTTTGCCGTCAACCTCGACGGTGTTATGAGCGTTTGAGCGTGTACGCATCTGAAAAGCAGGAGCGGCACTGTCATAGGTTATTGTTCCGGGATCGTAAAGCAGATTTCTGCCGTAAGCGAACATCAGCATCGCAAGCGCATCGTGGTGAGCGTGCTGTCCGCCGCCTTTTGCGTTCATGAACAGCATCTGATCGCCGCTGCTCCACCCGGTTTTATCAATCGCAATTTTTGCATTCGGATACAAAACAGAATCGTTCGGCTTCACACCTTTTTCGCCGCCTGAAGTGTACCAGAGAAGATTCTGCATGGAAGCGCTTGTGTCTTCTTCAATACCACTGACAGAAAACAGCTGTTTAAAAACATTTGAAATCGAACCGCCGCCTCCATCGCCGTAGTTTGGCAGAACACCGTTCGGGTATGAACAATTCATAAGATAACCGACAAGATCAATCATTTTCTGACGGAAGATTCTTGACGTGGGAGTGTTGTAATTCGCCCTGACCATATAATTGAGCATATTGGTGTACCATTTCACCACGCTCACCGGGTATCCGAAAGTTACTTCCATATAGCTGCCGTCAGGATTGATCAGCTTGCCGGAAGTCAGTGCAAGCCGAGCCTCAAACATACTTTGCCAGTTACCTGATTCGCTGAATTCGTTAAAGAACGCAACACAGTTGTAAAATGCGCAGATATGCCAAGCGCCCCAGTTGGAAACGTACAGATTTGTTGAAGTGTTCGGCGTACTGCCGCTTGTATAGATTTTTTTTGAGCTTTCGTTATAAATATAACGGATATCCTGATAATACCACCGCATGAGCTGATAGTTTTCTTCAGCGGTAAGTGCATCATTTTCAAGAAGCGTTTTGTAAATATACGGAAATTCCAGCGAACGGTTTGCCGGCTCCAAAGGACGCGCGGCAGGATAACCTGTGCCGGATTTAATCACGTCATACGTCTGCGACGCAAAACGAAGAAGATTTCTTTTTGCAACTGAATAATTCCCCTGCTGACAAAGAGAAGAGATATCAGTAAAGCGGGACGTCGAGTTCACGAACTCGTTCGGAACGTGAAGATTGCTAAAGCATAAACCGTATAAAGATTCATTATAGATAATGCCGCCGAGTCCGTCCCACGAATAGTGACCGAACTGATTATCAGCCGCAAGGCCCTCCCATGTGATGCTTGCCTCATTCCAAACCTTGCAGTATGGATTCATGAGCATAAGAGGCAGGGTGCTTTGATCTGCACTTCCGCCGTTCAGGGATTTTACCTGCGCCTGAAGTGTTAAAACAGCGCTCTGCACATTTTTGCCGTTCAGCGCAGAAAGATCAAAGGAAATATATGTACGCATTTCATCATCGCTGTAAGGCATAAGATTTGCCGTATCGCTTCGATGCATAACCCAAAGATGCGTCGGATCGGCTGTGCCGTATGCGTTAGATGCATTTGCAGAGCCGGAACCAAAGCCTGAAGCACGGATATACGCATCCTGCGAAGCAGTCAGCACAGTCTGTGTGCCGTCGCTGAATCTGACCGTCAATGAAGGAGATGAGCCGCTTTCCTTGGAATCTATGCAGATGCCGCTGCTCTCGCTGTGAACAAAAGTCGAAAGCAAATAGTTGCCGTAAACATGTCCTGCAGTCAACGAAAACGATATAGTCTGTTTTGTGCTTGTCACCGTTTGCTGTGAAATCAGATTTTCAGTAAAGCAGAGCGTATCGTACACAGCAACCCGGTCGGAATGATCATTCGGAGTATTGTAGACAATCCAGTCCGTCGCACTGAATTTCTGCTTATAATAATTCAGCAGTCCCTGTTTGGCGGCAGACCAGTTTCCCGTTTGCGTACCGGTCTGCACTTCTGACGCAATGCCAGCAGTCTGCGCGTCAATAAGTGAGAAAAACTGCGCTTCTTCGCTGCCGGTATCCGCCGCAAAAGCAGAGAGGCTTACGGATATTATAACTAATAAAGCCATAAAAATGCAAAGCAATCTTTTTGCGTTTCTTTTCATTGTAAAATCAAACCTTTCTGCGAAAAACGTCAATATGAAGCAAACCCATACAAATGCAGATTATTTCTTATTTAAATAATGTTTTTATGTACTGTGCTGCCGATAATCCCTCAGCATGAGAAATATCTTGCATTTATCCGATTGCAAATAATATGCGCAGCGAATCCTGCATAGCTGATGAACACTGAATCATTTTCATTATAATATCCGTGCGTTAATGATACGATTATTATAACATTAAACATCCAATGAATCAATATTATGCAAGGATTTTTCCGTTTTAGATATTTTAACAACAGCCCGGAGAATCGTAAAAAGCAAACCCATAAATGCGCAAAAAGCTCTGCAAGGTCAAAGACAAGACATGCAGAGATATAATCGTTAGATAATATTAAATAATCCTTGTGTATCAACACTTTTGCAAAGAAAACTGCACACCCTCCAAGATACGCATTTTGTCAAAATCGGTGTGCAGTTATGGCAGAGGTATAACAACCCGTCAAGCCACGGCAGTATTTGCTGCGCAAATCTCCACCTTGAAGACTTGACAGAACGTTGTTACGGGTTTAAAGTCATTTTAAACCCGTAAAAAGGATTCTTCGAATCCTTTTTAACACATCTAGCCAAAACGAAAGCCATCCAAAAGGATGGCTTTCGTTTTGG
>CADAMY010000042.1 GCA_902789095.1 Oscillospiraceae bacterium
CGCTGTTTGGAAAGCAGCCGACTGCAACCACGACGGTGAGATTAATGAAGCTGATATAGAACTTCTCAATAGTGCAGGTGTATTAACTTCAGACATTTCGCAAAGATAATATAACTAATATTTTTTACAGCACGCTCATACGGAAAAACTGTATGGGCGGCTTTTTTAATTAAAAACAGCCGTGCGGATTTCACACGACTGCTCCGAATTTTATTTGATTATTTCAGCGATTCTTCCCACTGCGCCTGACGAAAGCCGACGAGAACGGTTTCGTCCGTTACGAGTATCGGGCGCTTGACGAGCATTCCGTCGCTTGCAAGCAGAGCGAGCTGTTCCACTTCGCTCATTGTGCCGAGCTTATCCTTGAGTCCGAGAGCTCTGTACTGCATTCCGCTTGTGTTGAAGAATTTTTTAAGTTCAAGTCCGCTCATCTCTTTCCAGCGCTTTATCTCTTCCGCCGTAGGATTTTCTTCTTTGATATGGCGCTTTGTATAGCTTATATTGTTTTCGTTGAGCCACTTTTCAGCTTTCTGACAGGTGGTGCATTTCGGGTAACATATAAAGAGCATTTTCGTTTCCTTCCTTCTTATTTTTTAAAAAAATATGTTTTAAATTCATACGCTCCGAGGTCGATTTCCGCCCTGCCGAAAGGCGTTGCAAGCGTTCCTTTTTCTCTTGAATCCGACGGATTGAAAATCCTTGCGGTGATAACGGAATCGGGGCTCGTACTGTATCTTGTTAGAATCAGTTTTTCATTATCAAGCTCGCAGGCGGTGTTTTTCTTTTCTCCCCTGCCTGACGGGAAGAACGGCAGAGCAAATACGGGCTGATTGTAAATCTGCGCCTGAGCGTCAATATTTTCCGTTTCGGCGGTTATCCTGTATCTGAATTTTCTGACGCCCATATCAATATGCTCGTGGTTTCTGTCCGTCTCTGCAAGCTGCCTTTCGCCGATTGGATGAGCCGAATAAACGGGGGTGCGAAGCAGCGAAATATACATCGTATTTTCGTCACAGCTTCCGCCGTAAGTGCCGTCGTTTATAACGGCAAGACTGCCTTCATCACTTAACAGAGCGCACCATTTATGATAAAAAACTTCCTTTTTCTCTTTGAGAAGTTCCTCAAAGCCAAACGGCATCTGACCGGTAAAACGGCTGTTTTTAAAAGCCGTCGGCAGGCTCAGTTTATACATTTTATTTGCATTGTTTGAATATAGAGTAATCTGAATATCAATATAATTATGGTTTTTCGGCAGGATATAAGTAACCACGGCAAAAGACTGCTCATAAGCGAATATTGCCTGAACGCTCATACGAACGTTGCCGTTTTCGATTATCCTGACGTTCGGCTTCTTTTCGTTTTCAAAGCCGTTGAAACGGTTTGCCTGCTCGTCGCTGAGAAGTGTAAATTCGCCGATTTTGTCGTAAAATCCGTCGGTTTCCATTCCCCACGGGTCTTCATTATCACGAAAAACGCAGATTTTTGCGGAATCCCTGAGCAGTTTATCCTTGCCGTTCACGCTGTATTTATCAATAAGTCCTGTAAGTTTGCTTATTTCAACGAGCATACTGCCGTTGTCAAATACAATATGACTGCCGTTTTCTTTACCTTTCTGTACCGGTCTGCCCTCGTGCTTTTCAACGCTCAGCTCACAGTCAAACCTTGTAATCGACATAGGCTCAAGCTCGGCGGTGAAGACTATCCGCTTGCGCCAGTCAAGATTCAGCATGCTGTCCTCTTTAATATTCTGAGTCGGCAGGTATTTGCCGGATTCAGAACGCACCTTTGCCGTCGTGTATTCGCCGTCGTTCCAGTTTTGCTCTTCAAGCTGAAATTCTACCTCAACGTCCCGAGTGATCCTGTAAGGATTGGGATTAAAAACTTCTATCGGTATTTCGCCCCGTTTTGCGCTCCTTTGCCCCTCGCAGAGCTTAAAGAACGACTTCGTCATATATTTTGAAAGAATTTCAAGAGAGTGAGACTGCAGCTGTAATATTTCTTCCTCGCCTTTTCTTATCATCGTGCCGGGCAGAGAGTCGTGAAATTCAGAAAACAGCAGAGCTTTCTGCGCTTCAAGCATCTCGCCTGAATCAAAGTCGATTCCGCTTGCGGTTATCATTTTTTCGCAAGTTTCAAGGGTGTTTTCAAGCCTGCGGTGATTCTGCTTCACTCTTGCCATAGTTGTATAACAGCCGACCATACAATGAACGAGAGACTTTTCAAAAACCGGCAGAGAATCATCTTTTACCGCTTCAAAAAATTCCTCGCATCCGGAGCTGATTATTTCAATTTCAGGATGAGAGGCTTTATATTTCATCAGATCCTGCCACGCTTCCTCGCTCGGCCCGCCGCCGTGGTCGCCGACGCCCCAGCACATAAGCATTTTATCCTCAGGCTCTTTTAGCAGCCATTCCAGTTTTTCAACTGTGCCGCGCCTTGCGCTGCCGTACCCGCCCTGAAGCGAATGCGCCTGTATTTCGCTGCCGTCATACCCTTTCCATATAAAGTTCTCGGCAGGAGCGGCGCCTGACGGTCTCATAAACAGATAATTTTTATATCCGTACTTTTTAAGTATCTGAACAAGTCCCCTCGTGTGACCAAACGGGTCAAAGTTTACCGCAGTTTCGGGCGTATAATCAAATTTTTCTTTAAAATATCTTTTTCCCGTTTCGATCTGGCGGATAAACGATTCGCCGCTTGGCATCACGCAGTCCGGCTGAAGATACCAGCCGCCCATTATCCGCCATCTGCCCTGTTTTACAAGAGCCTGGATCCGCCTGAAAAGCTCGGGCTCATATTCCTCGACCCATTCGTAAAGCACGGACTCGTTGTGATTAAAAATGAATCCGTCGTACTTCTCGCAGAAATCGGCGGCAACACGGAAAGTGGAAAGCGCTTCAGCCATCCCTTCCTCCTTGTGCCACAGCCATACCGGGTCAAGATGCGCATTGCATAAAGTGTAAATTTTGATCATGGTTTTACCTCGTTATTTAATCTTGAACATCGCTTTTACGGTTTATTATAGACTCAGCAAATTTAAAAGTCAATGATTTATGTAATTGATATATAAATGGGCAAAAAGTATTTGACTATTGCGAATATATTATGTATAATGTTTAAAGGTGATATTATGTCAAAAATTCTTATAATCAGCGAAGAATTTTTTAACCGTGAAAACGCAAACACTCATTGCCTGGAAGAGCTTATCGGCGGGCTGAAGAAAAACGGTCACGAAATTTATTTACTGACCAAAGAATACGGCTGCGATACTCTTTCGGATATAGACGATGCAGAGATTTATAAATTCAGAATGAATCTTCAGATGTTTGCGGATTCCAGGTCTGCTATGCGGAATAAAAACGTAATTTTAAGAACCGTTTTTATGATAATGTCATATATCCTTTACCATCTTGATACGTCTCTGCTGATATCAAAAATGGTAAAAAAAGGAACGCAGCTTATTAAAGAAAAGAAAATCGACAAGGTCATTTCTATCTTTCAGACCTCTGTCAATCACGACGCGGCGTACAGAATTGCTAAGAAGAACAAAGACGTTGAATGGATAATGTATAACGTTGACCAGATGACGTTCAATTTATCAATTTCGCCGAAGGAAGCGGAAGCTTTCCGCAAAAAAGAAACGGCGTATTCAGCTCTCGTTAAAAAAATAATAAACGTTGAGGGCATCGATGAAGAATACATCAGCAATCATTTTGAACCGTATAAAAATATCCCGAAAATCAGCGTTCCTCTGCCGAATCTGAAGCCTGACGAAGCAAACTTTTTAAAACGAAACGACAATCCGAAAACTGTACTTCGCTACTTTGGCAGATTTTATGAGGACATCAGGAACCCCGACTGCCTTATAAGAATGCTTAAGAATCTTGACGCCGCACTTTACAGCGCTGAATTTTACGGGCAGAGCTGCGAATACCTTAAAAAGCATTACGATTCCCTGCCGGAATGCGTTCATCTCTCAGGTACCGTTTCGGCTGAAAAATGCATTGAGCTTACGGACTCGGCGGACATTCTCATAAACGTAGGCAACACTTGCGCCAATCAGATGCCCAGCAAGGTTTTTGAATATATCAGCTCCGGCAAGCCTATACTTAATATCTATTTCAACGACAAAGAGCTTGCCATGAAATATCTGAAAAAATATCCGTGCATTATGAACGTGCGTTCGGACGAAAATATTTCGTCTTCTCAGCTTGATGATTTCTGTAAGAATTCACGGCTGATTCCGGCTGAGGAAATAAAAGAAATATTCAGCGGCGCATTAAATGAAAACGTAATTAAAAAATCAGTTGAGTTTATAGAGGAGTAATTGAAATGTTTGAAGGAAAAACGCTTTTGATCACAGGCGGTACAGGCAGCTTCGGCGGCACCGTACTTAAAAGATTTATTAAGAGCGACATTAAAGAAATCAGAATTTTTTCGCGCGACGAAAAGAAGCAGGATGATATGCGTCATTATTATCAGGCGTTTTATCCCGAAGAATACGAAAAGCTGAAGTTCTTCATAGGCGACGTAAGAGACCCTGCGTCAATAAAGAACGCTATGTACGGCGTTGATTACGTATTTCACGCCGCAGCGCTCAAGCAGGTTCCGTCCTGCGAATTTTTCCCGATAGAAGCGGTCAAGACAAACGTGCTCGGCACAAATAACGTGCTTGACTGCGCAATCAGCGAAGGAGTTAAAAAAATCATCTGCCTTTCAACCGATAAGGCGGCTTACCCCGTAAATGCAATGGGCACTTCTAAGGCTATGATGGAAAAGGTCGTAGTCGCAAAGGCAAGGACTGTCTCGCCGGATAAAACAACGGTGTGCTGCACAAGGTACGGCAACGTAATGTGCTCAAGAGGTTCTGTTATTCCCCTGTTTATAGACCAGATAAGAGAGGGCAAGCCTCTCACGCTCACGGAGCCTTCGATGACACGCTTTATAATGTCGCTTGAAGAAGCGGTCGACCTCGTTCTTTTCGCATTCGAGAACGGTCAGAGCGGCGATATTCTCGTTCAGAAGTCCCCTGCCTGCACTATTGAAGTTCTCGCTCAGGCGGTAAAAGAGCTGTTCTGTCCCGACGCAGAAACAAAAGTAATCGGCATCCGCCACGGCGAAAAAATGTATGAAACGCTTCTTACAAACGAGGAATGCGCAAACGCAATAGATATGGGCAACTTCTTCCGTGTTCCTATGGACAAGCGCAATCTTAATTACGATAAATATTTTACAAGCGGCGAAAAGAAGCGCAATCTTCTTACTGAATTCAATTCAAACAACACAAAACTTCTCTCTGTTGAAGAAACGAAAGAAAAGCTGCTGAGCCTTGAATATATTCAGGACGAGCTGAAATCTTTCGCAGAGAATAAATAAAGGAGAATGCGCATTTCTGCGCTCTTGAAATTATGAAAATTCTTGTTACAGGCGCTGGCGGATTCGCAGGCAAAAACCTCGTCCAGTCGCTGCTCAATATTAAAAACGGTAAAGACAGAACGCATCCCGATCTTAAAATAGACGACATATTCTGCTACGATATCGATACTGAAAAATCTCTGCTTGACGCATACTGCGCTCAGGCGGATTTTGTATTCAATTTTGCAGGCGTCAACAGACCTGTGAATACGTCTGAATTCATGCAGGGAAACTGCGATTTTCTGAGCACTCTGCTCGCTTCTCTTAAAAGTCACGGCAACAAATGCCCTGTCGTATTGTCAAGCTCTATTCAGGCTTCGCTCATCGGCAGATACGCAGGCAGCGAATACGGCATTTCAAAAAAAGAAGCGGAGAATTTACTTTTTGATTATTCAATGCAAAACGGTACTGACGTTTACGTTTACCGTTTTCCCAATCTTTTCGGCAAATGGTGCAGACCGAATTACAACAGCGTTATCGCCACTTTTTGCAGCAATATCGCAAACGGGCTGCCGATAGTCGTAAACGACAGGCAGACTTTGCTCGAGCTAGTTTATATCGACGACCTTGTTGATGAAATGATATGCGCGCTTGAAGGCAAGGCACACAGATGCTGCTTTGACGGCACTCAGGCTGTGCCTGATGAAAACGGGCAATTCTGTTTTGTCCCCGTTTCTCACAAAGTTACTCTCGGCGAAATAGCCGATACTCTTGAAAAAATCAGCTCTCAGCCGTCGAGCCTTATTGTGCCCGAAATACCCGATAATTCATTTACGAAAAAACTTTATTCCACTTACCTTTCATATTTGCCGAAAGAAAAAGTCAGCATTCAGCTTAAAATGAACGTTGACGACAGGGGCAGTTTCACGGAACTCCTCAAAACGGAAAACTCAGGTCAGTTTTCCGTAAACGTATCAAAACCGGGAATCACAAAAGGCCAGCACTGGCATCACAGCAAGTGGGAATTTTTTATAGTTGTCTCAGGCAAAGCTCTTATTCAGGAGCGCAGAATTGGATCTGATGAAATAATGGAATTTTACGTCAGCGGCGACAAGCCCGAAGCCGTTCATATGCTTCCCGGATATACTCATAACATAATCAATTTAAGCGACACCGAAAATCTCGTAACGCTTATGTGGGCTAACGAAATATTTAACCCCGCCAAGCCGGATACTTATTTTGAGCCTGTGGAGGAATAAGATGGACATTAATTGCAGCTTTAAAAATGACGGCAGAATAAAGCTTCTTATAATCGTCGGCACAAGACCCGAAATCATAAGACTTTCCGCCATAATAAATAAATGCAGGCAGTATTTTGACTGTATTCTTGCTCATACAGGTCAGAATTATGACTACAATCTCAACGGTATATTTTTCAGCGATCTTCAAATAGCCGACCCGGATATTTATCTTGATTCGGTCGGCGGCGACCTTGGCGAAACTATCGGTAATATAATCAGTGATTCATACAAGCTGATGAAGGCGATCGAGCCTGACGCTCTTATGATTTTGGGCGACACAAATTCCTGCCTTTCCGCCATTTCCGCCAAGAGACTGCATATTCCGATTTTTCACCTTGAAGCAGGCAACAGATGCAAGGACGAATGTCTGCCCGAGGAAACGAACAGACGCATTGTGGATATAATTTCCGATGTCAACCTCGCCTATTCGGAGCACGCAAGGCGATACCTTGCCGAGTGCGGACTGCCCAAAGAGCGCACATACGTTATCGGCTCGCCTATGGCTGAGGTGCTTGACAATAATATCGAGAGGATAATGAGCAGCGATATCCTCCAAAAGCTCGGTCTTCAGAAGAAAAAGTACATTCTTCTCTCTGCTCACCGTGAAGAGAATATAGATACAGAAAAGAATTTTGTTTCTCTGTTCACGGCTATCAATAATATTGCCGAAAAATATGATATGCCTGTACTGTATTCCTGCCATCCGAGGTCAAAGAAAAGACTTGAAGAATCAGGCTTTGAGCTTGACAGCAGAGTAATCCGTCATGAGCCGCTCGGCTTCCACGATTATAACTGCCTTCAGGTAAACGCATTCGCCGTAATTTCGGACAGCGGCACTCTGCCTGAAGAGAGCAGTTACTACACAAAAGCGGGTATGCCCTTCCCTGCCGTATGCATCAGAACTTCGACAGAAAGACCCGAAGCGATCGACAAGGGCTGTTTTATAATAGCAGGCATAGAATCAGATCAGCTCGTTCAATCCGTTGAGCTTGCCGTTTCGATGAATGAAAACGGCGACCTGGGGATCCCCGTTCCTGATTATACAGACACAAACGTCAGCTCCAAGGTCGTAAAAATCGTCCAGAGCTACACGGGCATTGTAAATAAATTTGTCTGGAGAAAATAGGTTGAACGGAGGCAGAATATGACCGAAAACAATATTAAATTCAGCGTTATAATGCCATGTTACAATTCAGAACAATATGTAAAAAAAGCTATCGACAGCATATTGAATCAGACGTACGGCAACTGGGAGCTTATAGCGGTAAATGACGGTTCTGCTGACAGCACTCCTGAAATACTCGCTGAAGCTTCACTTAAAGACAGCAGAATAAAAGTTTTCACCAAGGAAAACGGAGGATATGTCTCAGCCGTAAACTGCGGTATGCAGAACATCAGCGGAGACTATTTTATGTTTTTAGGCTCTGATGATTTTCTGAATCATACGTTGTTCGAGTCCGCAGCGCAGAATATCGGCAGCAGCCTTCCTGACTGTATCGCATTCAAAACAGAAAAAATTCTTAACAACAAATCAATAGGTACAGACAGCTATACGTCATTTGACACTTTCGCTCAGTTGTCTGATACAACGCTGAAAAAGTACAGAGAAAAATATCCTGAACATTCTCAGATTTTTTGTGTCCGTGACACTTCGAGATTTTATCGCACGCAGACGCTCAAAAATCTTACATATTACGGTAAAACAGGCTTTGATGCAGACGGTATTTTTTCCATGCTTTTCTGCCATAATTCTTCATCGTTTATGAGTATCCCTGTTACCGGTTATTACTGGGTGCTCAGAGAAGACTCGGTTTCCGGCAGAACTCCGTCAGAAAAAACCAATCTTGACCGGCTTAACAACTGGCAATACTTTTATAATGAAATCAACAGTATCAGCGACGATGAAGTAACAGACGATGAAAAAAATTATATCATCTATTATGCTCAGATCATCACGCTGATCAGTAAAAATATAAATGATTACCGCAAAAATAAAGCCGTTATAATCGATCACAGAAAAAATGTTTTAAGACTGCTGAAAAAATACAATTACTATAAAAAATGCGGTCTTATAATGAAATTCTTTTTATTTTCACCTGCTTTATATGCTGTTTTTTACGGCATTATAAAAAAAATAGTTAATCGCTAAGTAAGGAGTCCTGAAATTGAAAAAACTACTCGCAATTTTTTTATCCGCATTGATCATCTTCACCATCGCTGCTCCTGCCGCTTCTGCAATAACTAAGCCTGAAGCCGCTCATCTGAGCTTCAGCGAAGACGGAAAATTCAGAATCCTCAATTTTTCCGACAGTCAGGACGGCGCTAATCTTTCATGGTTTACCAAAACTTTTATGAGAAGAGCTGTCAGCGAATTAAAGCCCGACCTTATCGTTTTAACCGGAGATAATATCTCAGGACCCAGCACCAGAAGTTACAAAAGATCAGAAAAAGCCATCCGCCAGTTTATGGATATTTTTGCAGAATCCGGCGTTCCCGTTGCGATAGTTTTCGGCAATCACGATGATGAAAAAGCTAATATGTCCAAAGAAGAGCAGATGAAGGTATATGAATCCTATCCCAACAATATCTCTTTTGACGAGGGCGAAGATATTTACGGCGTAGGTACTTACAACGTACCGATTTATTCTTCAACCGATGAAAATAAAGTTGCGTTCAACCTCTGGATGATTGACTCAGGCTCATATGACCTTGTAAACGGCGGCTATGACCATGTTCATCAGGATCAGCTTGACTGGTACAAACAGACTTCTGACCGCCTTGCAGAAGAAAACGGCGGCAAAGTACCTTCAATCGCTTTTCAGCATATTATTGTTCCTGAAATCTATGACGCTCTAAAAGAAGTTCCAAAGGGCACTCCCGAAGCAATCAGCGCAAGAGGAACATATTATACTCTGCCTGACAATGCGACACCGGACAGCATACTCGGCGAAGGTCCCTGCCCCGGCACTGTCAATTCAGGCGAATTTGAAACGTTTCGTCAGCAGGGCGACGTTCTTGCGATCGTAACGGGTCACGATCACATCAACTCATTCAGATTAAATTATAAAGGCGTCGACCTTATCAACACACCGACCTGCGGCTTCGGCGCATACGGCAACGACAAAACACGAGGCGTGCGTGTTATAGACATTAATGAAAACGACCCTGAAAACTTTGAAACTCAGGTTTATCTTTTTGACAAAGTTATAAAGAAAGATACTTTTGTTTATATCATTTACAAAATTTATAATTTCTTTGACCGAATCGGAGATTGGTTCGGCGACGTATTCGAAAGCATAAGAGACAGAATAGTAAAATAATAAAATTAGCAGTAAAGCATCACGACAGAAAATAAAAAACGAGGTTCACCGCTTAAGTGAACCTCGTTTTTTAACTTTCCTTATAATGCTGCGCCTGTGCGTTCCATAGCTGTGAGTATTCAGAGCCGTTGGTCAGCAGTTCTTCGTGCGTTCCTTCCTCAACAACCGTGCCGTCTTTAAATACCGCAATACGGTCGCAGAATCTGCACGATGACATACGGTGTGAAATATATACGGCTGTTCTGCCGCCGGACATTTCGTCAAACCGTGCGTAAATTTCACTTTCACTTTTCGGATCAAGAGCCGCCGTCGGCTCGTCAAGAATAACAAACGGAGCGTCTTTGTAAAGAGCTCGCGCAATCGCAAGCTTCTGCGCCTCGCCGCCCGACAGGTCAATACCGTTTTCATCATACAGTTTAGTTACGCATTGGTTTATATTTTCAGGCATTTTTTTAACACGTTCACTAAGTCCCGCCATTTCAAGGCATTTCCAAACCTTGTCCTCGTCATATTTCGTTGAACACGCCACATTCTCGGCAATCGAAAATGAAAGCAGGTTGAAATCCTGAAAAACTATTCCGAAAAGCTTCAGATATTCCGAATATTCAAAATCTCTTATATCAGTTCCGTTTACCGTTATGTAACCTTCAGTCGGGTCATAAAGACGGCAGAGCAGCTTTATCATGGTTGACTTTCCGCTGCCGTTTCTGCCAACGACGGCAAGCCTTTCTCCGCTTCGGATCCTGAATGAAAAATCGCGCAGTACAACAGGCTCCGTTTCAGGGTAGCGGAATGAAACGTTGTGAAACTCAACCTCAAGTTTTCCGGAGCTGATATCGGCGGTAGTTTTTGTACCGCTCTGCATTTTTGATTCAAGCTCGAAAAAAGAAATGTCTTCTTTTAAATGAATGCTGTTGCTGCGAAGCAAACCAATTTCACGGGCAATCGTTGTAAATGACAGAATCATCTGAGAAAGCACGGCGTAGTATTCAACGACCTTGCCTGCGCCTAAAGCGCCCGACAGCGATTTGAGCCCGACAAACAGATAAACCGCTCCGCCGAGTACAGCCGTAACGATCGTTGACACCATACCGAAAGTAGTATCAGTACGCAGGAATACGTCGTGTATTTTCTTTACCGCGCCGAACACCCGTTCGCTCATTTCCTCATAAATCAGCGGCTTTTCGTGATAAATTCGTATATCCTCGCCGCTGCCGCTTTCGTTTAGCACTCGGTCATAATAATATTTCCAGATGGCGTTCACCTTTCCTCTTCTTTCGTGAGCCTTGAATCTGCGCTTGACAGCCGCGTCATTTGCAGCGATGCTAAGAAGTATCAGCACCAGCACAAACAAGGCAAATATTATGCCGAATACAGGCGAATTCGCAATTTTCAGTATGCCGTGAAGCTGTGCATCAGATTTACTCATAACCATACCGGATGACATGCCGAGCGCAATGATCACAGACAACACGTTAGCAATAATCCCGCTTATCTGCCACGCCTGGGAAGAAATGCCCATAAACAGATCGGAGTTATCCTCTACCCTGCCGAGCAAGGCTGCAGTTTCGGTGCTTTCCGCCTGAGCAAAATCAAGCGACAGCGCTTTTTTTGTGAGCATAGCTTCACGCCTGAAATATCGGCTTCGGCGCAGTATCATAGCCTGACGCATAAACAGCCGCCTGATTATCCAGATAATAAGCACAGCGCTCACAGCAAACATCGCATAGCGAAAAGGTACTGCAAAGGGAAGATTTTCACTCAGAGCAGTTATTACCATGCCCGAAAAATAGGCTGAAGCATAAGCCGCCGCCTGAGGAAGCAGCTCAGACATGATTTCACACAAAATGTAATATTTACCGCTTATTTTTTTTGAAAGCTTGATTCCTTTCCATTGAAGTCTGATTTCGTCACGAATTTTACTCACTCTGCCGCCTCCTCGTAATAGCGGCTTTGCAGACGGAATAAATCCGCATATTTTCCGCCTTTTTCCATAAGCTCATTATGAGTTCCCGTTTCGGCGATCTTACCGTTTTCCACAAGAATTATGCGGTCGCAAAATCTTGTGGAAGACAGGCGGTGAGATATGTAAAAGCTTGTTTTGCCCTCGGCAAACGTACTGTACTGACGGTAAAGATCGTTTTCAGCAATAGGGTCAAGCGCCGCCGTCGGCTCGTCAAGAATGAGTATCGGCGCATAAGATTTATAAAGCGCCCTTGCAAGCAGAAGCCGCTGCTGTTCGCCGCCCGAAAACGATACCCCGCCCTCGTGTATCTCGTGCACCATCAGCGTGTTTTCTTTATCGGGCAGGCTCTGCACCTTATCATAAATATTTGCAAGACGCATACATTTTTCGAGCCTTTCACGGTCTATTTTATCCTCTTCGCACAGCGCTATGTTTTTTGCAACGGAAGCCGGAAGAATATTTACAGTCTGAAAAACGGTTGCAAACAGGCGGTAATAATCATCCCGGTTAAAATCCCTGCTGTCCCTGCCGTTGATAAGTATCTGACCGCTCTGAGGCAGAAGAAGACCGCAAAGCAGCTTCACAAGCGTTGATTTGCCCGCACCGTTTTCGCCGACGATTGCAACTCGTTCGCCCGGTTTTACCGTAAGACTGAAATCTTCAATCGTCGCTTTCTTCGTTTCGTCATAAGAAAAGCTCACGTTTTTAAACTCTATTCTGCACGGCAGTTCGTTTTCAGCCGGAAGCGGGATTCCGCCTGTTTTTTTCATACTATCTTTTAAATCAAGAAAACTTCGGTAATCGCTGACGTAATGAGTTCCCTCAAGTAATTCCGAAAACATATCAACGAGTCTGCTCAGCCATTCGCCGAAGCCTGTGATTGCGCCGAAATAAAGCGCAAAATCGCCGATGCTCATATCTGTGTTAAGCTTCAGATATATCAGATAAGCATAAGCGCCAAGACTTATGCCGAATTTCAGCACATCTTCAAGCAAAACATTATAAAGATGCCCCGTGTTTTCTCTTTTTAAAAGCTCCGTAACCTCTGAGAGATGTGTCTGCGTCTTTTCTTCAAGCATGGGCTGCATTGTGTAGATACGTATATCCTTTGCTTCTGAAAAATCCTTGGAACGGAAAGACACATACCTCATCCGCAGTATCGCCGCCGCACGTGCATCCTTGAGCTTATCTCGGAATTTCTGCAGCAGCTTCCAGCCGACAGCGCTCAGGCTGTAGCAGGCTATGAGCACCGGGATAAACCAAACGCTGCACTTTGCTATGATTGCCGTAAAAGCGGAAAACCCGAAAAAAGCGGAAAACATACGGATATTGACCTCGATATACATATCCGTTCCGTTGCCTTTCTGCAGGGAATCACGAGCTTTTTCCCGCATTACCCTGGTACTGTTGAAAACAAAATTGTGATAATCCATATCCATCGCTTTTTCATACAACTTAGGCTGCCAGTAGCAGAATTCGGTAACGATCCGCTTGTTTTTACAGTAAGCGTTCAGAAACCCGGATAGCACTTTTGCGGCAGCGAAAAGCAAAGCCGCCGAGCCGACACGGATAATAAGCTGTGATGCGGCGGACTGATTCTCAATGCAGTCAAGTACAATTTTAGGCAGGAATGACGCAATAACTGCGGCGACAGCGTCCATCGGCGAATAAATCACGGCGGCAATAATATACGCTTTGCTGTATCGCCACTGCTCTGTTACGATATAGAGCAGATTGCTCAGATAGCCGTACGGTCCTTTTTCTTTCTTTTTCATAAAATATCCTCACAAAATAAAAATCAGCACCTCCGCCGGAGATGCCG
>CADAMY010000043.1 GCA_902789095.1 Oscillospiraceae bacterium
GCGCCGACTTCCGCTGTATAAAGTCCGGTTTCTTCGTCAAAACAGACTCTCCAGCCCATACCCTTTTTGAATTTCATCTGCTTCACTCCCCTTTCAAAAACCGCTTATCACTCTGCCTTATTCAAGCGGATAAGGCAGAGCTCTTTTTATCTTCTCTTGAAAATTCTGATAATTGAATTAATGGCTCTTGAAAGAGCGTTGAAAACGTTTGAGAAAAAATCTCCGATTTTTTCAAAAACATTTTTCTTGTGACCCTGGTTATCTGTAAACTCAATCTGTGAGCCGAGCTGACCGTGATGAAGAAGCTCGGAAAGTTCACGGAATGTAAGCTGTCTGCCGTTAAGATTAAGCCCAATATAAACTTCGTTCAAAGTCAGCGATTTACTGTCTGCAATATGGGAATCGTCAATATCGATTTCAAAATCGTCCTCTTTAACACCGTCAAACGTCAGGCTGTCAAAATACAGATAATAAGTATCAGGATATTTTCTGACGATTTCACCCCAGAAATTATAATCAAGATCCTGATAGAGAACGGTATTACCGAAGAAAGCGATAGCGTTTTTGCCGTCCTTCTCCTTGGGATAATCAAACGGTACAACGGCAAGACCCGATGATGAGGCTGATTTTGCCGAAGACGAGTTATCGTAAGCGTATATTACAAGTCGCTTATCATTGCCGCTGAAAACGTTTTTAAGTGAAACAGATTTATTCATCACGCATATAAGAGCGAGCTTCGGGCAATCATAGAACGCACCGCTGCCGACAGCCCCTGTTTTTTCGCCGATGTAAACCTCTTTAAGATTACTGCATCCTCTGAAAGCGTCATTGCCTACTGATAAAACGTTGTCGGGAATACGCACATATTCAAGTGTTTTGCAGTCTTTAAAAGCAGAATCCGCAACCGACGTTACTTTGTATCCCACAAGCGTTTCGGGAATAACAAGGTTTTTGTCTGTGCCTTTATATTTTGTGATTGTAAGATTGCCGCCGGATACGTAAAATTCCCAGTCACGCAGATTGCCGCATACCGTACAGACTCCGTTTACATAATTATGACCTTTTGCAGGTATTGTTTTATGATTGAAGAATTCGCCGCAGGTCATGCACAGGTCGTATTCTTCACCGTCAGCGGTGCATGATGCGTCTTCAAAAATATGTTTAAGGCTGTGAGGAACAACGGGAACGATGACCGAATAAGAATCCCCGCATTCCGTGCATTTATATACGGTCTCGCCTTCCTGAACACAGCTTGGGTCTTTATGAGCAAGCATAGCGTAGCTGTGTTCTGTAACGGGAATCTCTCTCGTTTCGGTCTCGTCACAGCGTGAACAGTATCTCGTTTCCGTTCCCGTCTGTGTGCAGGAAGCAGGAACGGTAACCGCCCATTCACCGAAATTGTGACCGAGTGCGTCTGTGAAATTATCTGTATAAGTGTCGCCGCACTCTGAACAGGTGTAAGTTGTATATCCTTTTTCAGTGCAGGTCGGGTCTGTTATTACAGAAACGTAATTGTGACCGTCTGACTTGATCTCTCTCGTTTCGGTCTCGTCACAGCGTGAACAATATCTCGTTTCAGTTCCGTTTTCCGTGCAGGACGCCGGAACGGCAACCGTCCATTCACCGAAATTATGACCGAGTGCGGTTGTATATTCATCAGAGCATTCATATCCGCAATAACCGCAAATATATTTTGTATAGCCCTGTGATACACAAGATGGACTGATGACACCTGATTTAATCAAATTATGTTCAAACGAATGATTACTATTAAAAATCAGTTTTGCTTTATTGTAAACACTTGCCGGAAGTACAAGAGCACTATCTGTATCAACCGCTTTCCAATCCTCTTCTGTGCCAGAGAAATATACTGAAATATCTTCACGGCTGTAAATCGTGCCTATACTGAACTTTCTGATGCTTTTTGAAAGATAAATTTCTTTTAACAAAGTTTCGCCGGCAAAGGCATAATCAAAAACATAATTTATACTGCAAGGGAATTGTAATGACTGTAATTTTTTACAACTGCAAAAAGCGCCTTCGCCTATTGTGATTAAACCATTTGGCAACGAAACAGTTGTAATGCTGTCATTCCCATCTGAGCCAATCCAGCCTCCTGAATTAAAGGCATAATCTGCTACTAATGTTGTGCCTTCTTTTACAACAACATCATTTTCGGCATTCGACCCATCAATAAGATATTTATCAATATAAAGAATGCCATCTTCCCAATTTTCAGCATTATTATAATATGCAGTTCCGATAAAAGCATTATAATTAATTCTTTCTATTGTATCAGGTAAAGTGATTGTTCTCAAATTCTCACAATATGAAAATGTATAGCTTTTGATTACTGTAACAGATTCCGGTATATTTGTTTCTGTCAGACCGCAGCTATTAAACGCACCCTCTCCAATCGAAAGAATAGAGTTCGGAAAATCAAAATCAACTAACGCACTGCATCCGGAAAAAGCATTATTACCTATCGTTTCCAATCCATCCGGAGTATTAACAGAACTGAGATTATTACATGCACAAAAAGATTGGTTGCCAATATATTTGATTGAGTCCGGCAATACTATGCCATATAAATCATCAGAAGAATAAAAAGCTTCATCTGCAATTAAAACAGTATCGTCTTTAACATAACAAATGCCCGTAATTGTGTCTTTAGCTTTTATCAGATAATTATTTATATATAAAATATTCTCTGTACTTTCTGAAAACTGTTGATATAATTTTGTTTCATCAAAGCAATTTCTGCCAATAGATTTGGTTAGTCCATCGATAGAAATATCCTGTAATCCTGAACATCCTGCAAACGCTTCCGCTCCTATTCTATCTATATTGTTAAGGGAAACTTTTTTTATAGAAGTACAGTTTTTAAAACAGCAATCCGGAATATCAGGGATATTTTTTAAATCAATTTGTTCAATCAATTCTCCGTTAATATATAAAGAATGTTCTCGCTCGCTTAAAAAGATCGAATTTCTATTGTCTTCATCAACCAGATTACACCAATTTTCAATTTCACCTTTAAAATAAACAGTTTTAATGCTGCTGCAAAATACAAATGAATTATAGCCTAATTCTTTAATATTATCCGAAAAACTAATAGTCTCCAACGAACTGCATCCATAGAACAACTCACCGCTTATTTTGCTAAGTTTATCAGGCAATACAATATCTTTAAGAGAAGAACAGTTTTCAAAAGCGCCATATCCTATGTTTTCTACACTTTCCGGAATAATAATATCATATATATTTTTACAATCGCGAAAGAAATACTTTCCGATATAAGTTATTCCTTGCGAAATAATTACTTTATGTATGTTTTCATTTTGATATAAAGGGGAATTATTATATGAAAAATCATATATTTCACCATAACCGTCTATTGACAGCACGTTTGTATCTTCGTCAAAAGACCAGAAAACATTTTCCCCGCATTGTCCTGTTTTTTCAAATGCTAAAGCTTTAGTGCTGAAATTAAACCAGTCGGAATGTATCCTCAGTCCGGCAAATTCTCCTATTGGAGCAGCTGCAAAGATTATTATTACTGTCATTAGAATTGAAAATGTACGTTTTAAGAATTCTTTCATCAGAATTATCCTCCTTTGATACTGAAATTCTACCAGCACATTGTCTGATTGTCAATTTATTGTATCAAAATTCTACCTGCGGTAGAGTTATTTTGCTTTCAGCCGACCATCATCCCGATCTCGATAGTGAAAAATTCATCGTCGCAGTAAAGCTCTGTATATCCGTTATACTTTTTGACCGCTCGTTTGATATTGCTTATACCGAATCCGTGATTCTGCTTATCGGACTTTGATGAAGCGATGGTGTTGTTTTTAATAGCAACCTTTTCTTTAACGGGATTTTTAATTTTAATCACAAACCCTGACGGCTTTTCCTGAGCCGTTATTTCTATTTTGCACGGAGCTGACGGGATACTTGCCGCAACCGCATTGTCAACAGCGTTTGAAAGCACGGTACACAAATCGTTATTGCTGATTCCTTCTTTCGGAATCGTGCCGCTGAAAACTAATTCTATCCCCTGCTTTTCGGCGTTCAGAGCTTTGTCGGAAAAAAGAGCGTCGGCAAGATAATTGCCCGTTGAAAATTTATTGTCTGTAAGCGTCAGTTCGTCATACAGATTATTTATATATTTTTCGGCTTCGTCAGTCCTGCCGCTTTTTATTAACGCATTGATTGAATACAGATTATTTTTATAATCGTGGCGAAAAGCTCTGATGTCGCGGTTTTTGAGCATCATCTCTTCATAATGACGAAGCTCGCTTTCAAGGCGGAGCTGAGCTTCTTTCTCTTTAAAGGAAACGCTCGCATATTTATAAATAACGTAGGCAAAGCTGCCTGTTATAAGCGAAGCCGAAACGAGTTTAAGAACGTTCAGAAACTCAACGTAATAAGCGGCGTCGCGGCTTACCATAACGTCGTAATACGCCGAATAATCGGCAACAAAAAGCACTATGTACAGAAGCGGCGTAAGATTCTCAAGAAATTCAGACGGTACAGACGGTTTAAGAATCTTATGAACAGCGGCTATGATTATCAGCGCCGCAAGATAAAGCAAACAGAAAACCGCAAGCTGCTGAGTGAGGCTCGGTCTGCGGATAAACGAAATTATCAGCGATTCAAGATAATCAAACGTTGAGCAGAGAATAAAACCGAACCACACAAACGTCATTTTTTTGCGGTGTTCAAGAATAAGGGAAGGAACTATCATCGCAGCGGCTACAAGAACTATCTCCGAGACGAGCATAGCGTCCTCAGCATTGCCCACAGCAAACGACGCCGCCGTATTAAAAACAAAAAGCAAGACCGCCGCCGCAATTCCGAGCGTCTTTTTCGTCTTGAAATCATAGCCGAAAAGAAGCCTTGCCGCAAGCAGTACCGCCGCAGTTCCCTCAACGGGAAGAAGAATATTCATAAATGTATCCGGCATAAACATCACTTCATTTTAAGATATTCTTTACATAAATCAGGATATTTTCTTGAGCTTATTTCAATTTTTTCTCCGTTCCTGAATTCAAGAGAACGGTTGTTGAAGCACTTTATTTTTCTGATATTTATAAGGAATGAGCGGTGCGCTCTGAAAAAGCCGTACCCGTCAAGCTCCTTTTCAAAGTCCGCAATAGCTCTGTGCACGACCAGAGAATCAGATTCCAAGCGTATGATGCATTCTTTTTTCTGCACTTCGATATAATAAATATCGTCGGAATTTATTATATTTGTCATACCGTCGCTTTTGACGGTTATGTATTTTTCCCTGCCCTGCGAATCAATGCAGTTATCCATAGCTTCAAAAAACTTCTTCTCATCAACGGGCTTTACAAGGAAGCGGTGAGCTCTGACGGAAAAAGCATCGTATACGATATCCGAAAACGAAGTAACGAAAATAATCGTTTTGGTATCTGAATATTTTTCTCTTATAATGTGCGCAAAATCAAGCCCGTCAACGTCCGGCATCTGATAATCCATAATAAAAACGTCAAAATCGTCTATGCGGTCTTTAAGCTTTTTATAATGGTCAAACAGCTCGTATGAAACGTCAACGCGCCTTTCTATCATATAATTTTCAAGACAGGTTACGATATTTTCCCTTGCGGGAGCTTCATCGTCACAAATTGCGATATTCATTTGCGCCTATCCTTTTAACAGATCATTTTTCATAATTATACCATACAGCCGCCGTTTTTTCAACAAAAGATTCTACCTGCGTTCAAGCCGCTGATATATCAGTATAAAACTTCAATTCTGTCATCCTGAACTATAAAAACTATGTCGCCGCATATATCCGTGCGGTAATATCTGATGCCTCTATTATCAAGTCTTGCAAGCGTTTCAGAAGACGGGTGAGAAAAATCGTTGTTTCTGCCGACAGAAATAACAGCGGCATCAGGCGCCAGAGTATCAAGCCATTCGTCGCATGTCGATTTTTCGCTGCCGTGATGACCAACCCTCAGAACGCTGCATCTGAGAAAATCAGGATCATAAGTTTCTGTTATATCCCTTTCCTCATCTTCCGTACTGTCACCGCAGATCATGAATGAAGAATTGCCGAGCGTCAGTTTAATCACAAGCGACATGGCGTTGAGGTCCTTATTATCTTTAAGCGGACCGAGAATTTCAAGCTTTGCATCCCCTGCTGTGAACTCTTCGCCGGCTTTTGTGTAAATAATATTGCTGATATTCTTTGAAATAAAGCTTTTAAAATCTGTATATTCATCGTCATCCGGAAGTAATTCAGCAGGAATTGAAGGCATAACAAGCGTTTTTGCAGGCACTTCGGAAAGAATATCTGTCATACCTCCGAAGTGATCGGTATGCGGATGCGTTACAAAGCAGTATTCAAGCGAATCTATCTTTTCTTTTTTAAGATATTTCTTCACTTTTTCTGCCTCTATGTCTTCACCTGAATCAATGAGTATATTTTCACCGCTTTCAAGCTTTATCAGAGTGCAGTCGCCCTGACCGACGTCAATAAAATGAACTGACATACCGCAGGAATCGGTCACGCCAGAAATCCCCGCTTTTTCAAACAGCTTATCCCATTGACTTTCAGAGATGAACGCCGATATCAAAAACACGGCAATAACAACTATCGCCGTGAAAATGATAATAATATTACCTTTTTTTGAAATTCTTTTTGCCATACGCTTTTGCACCCTTGGCTTTATTTGTATTTCTGCCTGCAAACTGTTTCTGCTTTTCGGCAGGTCTTACAAGGCATTTTTCCGAATAACCTATAAGGTCTTCCCTGCCCGCTTTATGCAAAGCTTTTGTTACAAGAGCGGCATTGTTTTTATCATAGTATTGAAGCAGAGCTCTCTGCATTGCCTTATCCTCAGGAGTTTTCGCAACGTAGACTTCCTTCATTGTATAAGGGTCAAGCCCCGTATAAAACATACAGGTTGAAATCGTACCCGGCGTTGGGTAAAAATCCTGCACCTGCTCCGGTCTGATATGGCGCTTTTTAAGAAAAACAGCAAGCTCGACTGCGTCTTTCAGCGTACTGCCCGGATGAGACGACATAAGGTACGGAACGAGATACTGCTCCTTGCCTGCGTCGTCGCTCAGCTGAAAATATTTTTTTGAAAACTCGATATACGCTTCAATATGCGGTTTTCCCATTTTATCAAGCACGGCGGCTGAACAATGCTCAGGCGCAACCTTCAGCTGACCGCTGACGTGATATTTTACCATTTCTCTGAAAAACGTATCGTCTTTATCTGCAAGCATATAGTCATACCTGATACCCGAACGGATAAAGACTTTTTTAACCTTCGGCAGCTCCCTTACGGTACGCAGAATATCAAGAAACTCGCTATGGTCAGCTTCAAGCGCTTTGCACGGAGTCGGCGCAAGGCACTTTTTGCCTTTACATAAGCCGTATTCAAGCTGTTTTAGGCACGAAGTTCGCCTGAAATTTGCAGTAGGACCGCCGATATCGTGGATATATCCTTTAAAATCCGGCAGAGTTGTCAGAAGTTTTGCTTCTTTTACAATAGATTCCTTGCTTCTTGTCGTAATAAACCTTCCCTGATGAAACGCAAGGGAACAGAAATTGCAGGCGCCGAAACAGCCGCGGTTATGCGTAATCGAAAAGCGAACTTCTTCAATTGCGGGTACTCCGCCCATATTTTCATACATCGGGTGATACGTTCGCTCATACGGCAGGGAATAAACCCAGTCAAGCTCCTGCTGAGTAAGCGGCGCCATTGGCGGATTTTGAACAAGCATCTTACTGCCGTGACGCTGTTTGACGGCCTTGCCTCGTATATGATCCTGCTCGTCCTGCTCTATTCGGCAGGACACAGCATATTCCTTTTTGCTTTTAACGCAGTTTTCAAACGACGGGCATTCCTTGCCTTCATACGGAGTTTCTTCAACGCCGCAAAGATAGCACGTTCCTCTGACGTCACAGATAGAATCAATACTCTCGCCGTTGGAAATCCTGCGGCAGACTTCAATTATCTGATTTTCACCCATTCCGTAAATAAGCAGATCCGCCTGGGAATCAAGCAAAACAGAACGCCTGATTTTATCGTCCCAGTAATCATAATGGGCAAAACGCCGAAGTGAGGCTTCAAGTCCGCCAATGATGATTGGAATATCGCCGTAGGCTTCTCTTATTTTATTGCAGTATACGATAACTGCTCTGTCAGGTCTGAGTCCGGTCATTCTGCCCGGTGAATAAGCGTCCTGACTCCTTTTCTTTTTTGCCGCAGTATAATGAGCAACCATTGAATCGATATTGCCCGAAGTGACAAGAAAACCGAGTTTCGGTCTGCCGAAGCGTTTGAAATCATCGGTAGTTTTCCATTCCGGCTGGGCAAGAACTGCAACACGATACCCCTCAGCTTCAAGGACTCTCGTAATTATGGATGCGCCGAAGCTCGGGTGGTCTACGTAAGCGTCCCCCGTAACGTATACAAAATCAACTTCATCCCAGCCGCGATCCTTTACCTCTGCGGCATTTACAGGTAAAAACAATTTATCACTTCGCTATCGGCTTTTCATTTGTCTGAAATAACAATTTCAGCCATAGTTATTTTATAACTCCCGCTGTCATGTGACGGGTTATTGACATAATAAACAGCGCCGTCATCTGATGAAACAAAAAGTGACGGACTGTATCCGCATCTGTCCACGTCTGAAGAATACGGGATAGGATTATCGACCGGTACGAATGTTTTGCCGTAATCAAAGCTCAGGAACATATCCGTACCTGTTTTGCTTTTTCCTTCAACATGGTGATGCGCCGTGACTATCAGCGTACCGAATTCGCCGCCTGACGGAGTCCATACAGCATACGGAGATGAGCCTAACGTTTTGCCTGCGGCGCTTACCTTTCTGCCGTAATCGGAAACGTCGCCCCAATCGTCAAGCGAACGGCTTTTCTTGCAATAAATCGGCTGACCGTCAAGTCCGACCATTTCATATACCATAAAGTATTCGCCGCTGCCCATTTTCACAACTGACACCATTCCCGGTCTAAGATACACGTCTTTGCAGGCAACGCACTCTTTCTTTTTGCTCCAGTGGATCATATCTGTTGTATATTTATATACAAGCTTCTGAGAGTGATGCGGGTCTGAGTCATCCGAATAAAAGCAGAAAAGCCTGCCCGTCTCTTCTTCATAGATAAGATACGGCTCCCATACTCCCCATTCTATTCCTCCGGCTTTGTCAACGTTGCAGAATGCGCTGAAATTTCTGCCGAGATCGTCGCTTGAATACAGAGTTATCGTGCTGTCCGTTACTCCGCTGCCGTAAATCGACGTTGCAGCAAGGATAATCGTACCTTTTTCAAAATCGCCTATATCGGCAGGCAATTCATAAAGAAACGGCATCCATTCGTTTAAATAATTCGGGTTGAGTTCATCTTTGACTGAGCTGATAAAATGCCAGCTCTGAGCGTCATCACAGCTTTCATAAACGGGATATGTATCATTCCATTTTTCAAACGATGCCAAAAGCCTGCCGTTGTCTTCGCTGTTTTTCTGATGCTCAAGTCTTAAAATCGTCGGATATTCGCAAACGTCAGAAGTATCCGAAACGTATATGTCGCTGACTTTTTCTATATTGAAAGATACAGGCAGGCAATCATATCCGATATTCATATATGCGGCAAAAGGGAAAACCGCCCTTAAAGCCGTCATTAAAACAAGTAAAATCTTCAAAATAAAAAGATTCACCGTTTCACCTCTCTATCAGATTTCATCATCCTCTTCGCCGTAGGGGCGTTCTCTCGCCGGTGAAGCGTTGCCGAGAGCGTTCATTTCCATCCACTGCTCTCTGGAAATAAGCACTTCTCTGGGTTTTGAGCCTCTGAAAGGTCCGACTATTCCCCTTTCTTCAAGAGCGTCCATAAGTCTTGCGGCTCTTGCGTATCCAAGGCTCAGCTTTCTTTGAAGGAGAGTCGTTGAAGCCATCTGACTTTCTATAACTACTTCTATTGCTTTCGGGAGCATTTCATCGCCGCCCTCATCGGAATCGTCACTGTCGCCGATGGACACAGCCGCCTTTTTCTTTTCGCCGACTGCGGCAGCCTGACGGTCGATCTCTTCATTGACAGATTCATCATAAGCCGAGCTTGTATGCTGGTCTTTGATGAAATTGACGACGTTTTCAACCTCAGTATCTGAAACAAAACAGCCCTGAACACGCACGGGCTTTGAAAGTCCGATAGGCGCGTACAGCATATCGCCGTTGCCAAGCAGCGTTTCAGCTCCTGACTGATCGAGAATCGTTCTTGAATCCACCTGAGAAGAAACTGAAAGCGATACGCGAGACGGGATATTCGCTTTTATTATACCTGTGATAACGTCAACAGACGGTCTCTGAGTTGCAATTACAAGGTGCATTCCCGCCGCTCGAGCCATCTGAGCCAGACGGCAGATCGAATCTTCAACCTCTTTTTTAGCCGCCATCATAAGGTCTGAGAGCTCGTCGATGAATATTACTATCTGCGGCAGTTCGGGCATTTCGCCGTCCATTCGCGCCAGACGGTTGTAGCCTTTTATATCACGAACATTGTGGTCTGAAAACATCTTGTATCTCTTGAGCATTTCAGTAACAGCCCAGCCGAGAGCGCCCGCCGCTTTTTTCGGGTCGGCAACTACGGGAACGAGAAGATGAGGTATTCCGTTATACACAGTAAACTCAACCTGCTTCGGGTCTATCATCAGCAGTTTAACTTCGTCCGGCGAAGCGTTGAAAAGAAGGCTTATGATCATTGAATTAAGGCAGACCGACTTACCTGAACCGGTTGTGCCGGCTATGAGCAGATGCGGCATTTTGGCTATATCGCAGATGATCGCTTCACCTGTAATGTTTTTGCCCATTGCAACGCTGAGCTTGCTCTTTGAAACCTGAGTATTGTACTGAGGCGTTTCAAGAATTTCTCTTAAAGAAACGGTTGCTCTCGTAGTATTCGGAATTTCGATTCCTATTGCCGCCTTGCCCGGAATAGGCGCTTCCATACGCACGTTCGTAGCCGCCATAGCAAGAGCAATATCGTCCGAAAGTGAAGTTATCTTACTGATTTTAACGCCGGGAGCCGGCTGTAATTCATACCTTGTGACCGACGGACCTCGGCAGATATCGATAAGCTTTGCATTAACGTCAAAGCTTTCAAGCGTTTCGTTGAGCTTCTGAGCTTTCTGCTTGACTTCCTGCTCATAATTCTGAGCCTTGCTGTTGTCCGCCTGAGTAAGGCATTCAAGAGTAGGTTTCTGATAAACAGGTTTCTCTTCTTCTGATTGATCGTCCTGATTCTCTTTTTCATCCTGAGCGGCAGGTTCCGGCTTTTCGGGATTCTGCTTTTTGGCCTTTTTAGGTTTAACGGTCTCCTGCTTCATATTATTAAGATTCACGGGAGAAAGCGGAGTCTGATCTGATGCCATATTTTTTATAATATTATCAAGATTCTCTTCTGCTGAAACCTCTTTTGGTCCATTGCCCGCAAGCTCCTCAACCAAAACCGTATCGTCGTTCCTGATTTCGTCAAATCCGGGAGTTGCCTCGGGACCGACGTCTACAAACCTAAAAGGTTTCCTGCCTTTTTTAGACGTAATAACCGGAATTATATTGTCGTCTTTATTATCGTCATTATCTTTATTTCTTCGTTCGTGATTTTCTTCTATTTTATAATCTGTATAATCTTTAACTTTTTTGATGGGTTTTGAAACAGCATTCTTTATTGCGGTAAGCGTGATGCCAAGAGTGAGCATAAGGGTAAGCAGGGCAATAATTACAAGCAATATAAGCGCTCCGGTTTTGCCTGCGAGGGCGTCGCTGCCGCCGCCGATAACAGCGCCGAAAAATCCCGCGCTTCTGAAGGTTATTTCCATTCTCATATCCCATACGCGGCTTATCTGATCGCCGACGC
Organism: Oscillospiraceae bacterium; assembly: GCA_902789095.1. Taxonomy (GTDB): domain Bacteria; phylum Bacillota; class Clostridia; order Oscillospirales; family Acutalibacteraceae; genus CAG-488. Next base: position 11,921 of record CADAMY010000043.1, read on the forward strand.
TGCCCAAGTCTGTATTGCCTGCGAGAATATGTATTATTCCGCCAAGGCACAACAAAAATACACTTGCGCCCGCAACATTGGCTAAAGTTGCCTTTTTCGGGCTGTTTCTGGCTATCATAACAGTAATGTAAATAAGAATGAGCGGGAATATAAACGAGCATATACCGAAAAGAGCAAAGATAAAATTGTGCAAAGCCGCCCAAGCGCTTTCGCCTTTTATAAGCGTCAGGGCAAAAACAAGCAAAGCCGCCGCCATAAGGATAATGGCGATTCGCTGATTCCTTGCGGCAATGTACTGAGCCGATTTTTCAGCCGTCTTTTCAGGCGCAGTATTTTTGCTGCGTGCATCCTGATTTCTGCCGGATTTAACCGGCTGTTTCTTTTTATTCTGAGCAGTAGTTTTTTTATCAGCCATTTTTTCCTCCGTATTATATATTAATCAATTTGATGAAACAATTATCCAATATAACAAATTATATTATAACACAGCTTGTCTTTTTTTGCAAGATTTGACGATAAAATCTTTCCCGATAGTCGTTGATTTTTTTAACCAAAAATGGTATAATTGATTAAATATTATTTCGGAAGTGATGACATGATATTTTCAATCGAAAACGAATTTCTTTCAGTTAAAATCAAGAAGTACGGAGCAGAGCTGAATTCCGTTAAATCCAAAGAAACAGGGATCGAATATCTCTGGCAGGGAAATCCGGATATATGGTACGGTCAGTCCCCCGTCCTTTTTCCGATAGTCGGCACTCTGCTTGACAATAAATACCGTGTTGACGGCAGAGAATACGAGCTTTTCCGCCACGGCTGCGCAAGAAAAAGGGACTTTGAAGTAAAAGAAATGGGAGAAGGATTTATCACCCTTACTCAGAGCTTCAACGACGATTCGCTCAAAGCTTATCCTTACAGATACTTGCTTGATATTACCTTCCGCCTTGACGGCAAAAAGCTCACGGTAACCCACACCGTCATAAACGCTGACGATAAAAGGATGTATTTCTCTATCGGAGCCCATCCGGGATTCAACTGCAGCATTGGCGACGTGCTTGAATTCGAGCAGGAGGAAACCGACGTTGTAAACGAAATGATAGACGAAGACTCTATTCTGTTTGATGAAAAATTCCCGTCGCCAATAGACGGCAGAATTTTTACGATCACAGAGCATATTTTTGACAAAGACGCTCACGTGCTTTCAAACCTTAAATCAAAGAAATGCACTCTTAAAAGCAAAAACCGTCCGCAGGAAGTTGAGTTCACGTTCGGCGACGCTCCTTATCTCGGTCTTTGGGCAAAACCCGGCGCACCGTACGTCTGCATTGAGCCATGGTACGGAATCAACGATTCAAGAGAAAAGAAAGCTGATTTTTCACAGAAACGGGCTATCGAGAGCATTGATACCGGCGAGGTATTTGAATTCAGCTGGAACGCTCTGATAAAAGAATAATGAGTATAAAAAATATTGTTTTTGACCTCGGCGGCGTACTGATAGACTTCAACCCCGAAAGAATGCTGAGGGACTGTTCGCTCACTGAATGCCGTGAACTTTTAAATACAAAGGTTTTCGGCAGCGAGCACTGGCTGAATATGGACCGGGGAGCAGAATCCGTTGAAGAAGCGGTTGAGAATATGCTCCGATCGGTTCCTTCCGAGTATCACGGCAGAATACGGCGCATGATTCTTGACAGAGAAGAAATGATGCCGCCCATAAAACAGATGACACCGATAATCGACTCTCTGTATGAGAGCGGTTACCGGTTATTTGTGCTTACAAACTGCGCAAAGTGGTTTCATGAATTTAAAAGCAATATCCCCTCCATTGAGAAATTT
>CADAMY010000044.1 GCA_902789095.1 Oscillospiraceae bacterium
TCTCCATCTTTGTTTCTCGCAAACTCAATTATGGAGCTTCCTATGCTCTTTTTCAATATTCTTTTTCCCTTATCCCCCAACTTTCCGTGAAGAGGGAAAAAAGAGGGGCTCGAGCAAATACCGATGAAAACAAAATAAAAAAGACAGAACAAAACCGCAGAAGCACCAAAACTTCTGCGGTTTTTTCTTGCATCTGATTTTATAATACACCGATTTTGAAATAACTCAAAGAATACTATTCGTTTAATTTATGAACTTTTGTTGAAAGCAGATTATCGGATATACCGGAATAATTGACTTCTACAAAAACGTTGAATCCAATAAAGTAGTCTCCCGGATCAGCAGTAATATTTTTTAAAACCTTACTATGAGTTTGGTCCTGAACTGAATAAATTATGCTGTTGCCTGATTTAATAAAGTAAAAATATACATATGAGTTATCATCAAATATTTTGAATGTTTCTGAAAAATGTGTATTATAGCTGATTTGTTTAAGCTCGCTATCTTCACTGAGACAATATAGTCCGTCTTTCTCCTCGTCTATGTGATTGGATAAATATAAATATATATTATCGTTTGTACACGATTTAACGAAGCTAAAATATCCGTTGTCTTTTACGTAATTCCCAAATTTATCATATTTGTATTTTTCTTGATTAAACTGTCCGAGATTGATGGTACTTACATTTTCATGAGTTTTATAATTGAATTTTACTAAAAAAACATCGTTTACAGTTTTTGTTCCGACTTCATCAAAAACAGTTTTTTTCAAACTCGAAAAAACGTAAACACAATTATCATCTGTTTTTGCAATGATAGGTTTTGACATTTCACCATTGCCGAGCATTATATTAAAACTTGAAAAAGTAAAAGAGTTGCGTTGTAAGTCATAAATACCCAGATTTCCATAAGGAATAGTTGTATCTTGGTCTTCCTCATTCCATTCCTCACTATAATCAATGAATAATACTTCTTCGCCTGTAAATATGTATTCTTCGGGATAATGCCGCACATATTCTGAATTCACTATGTCTCTTTCATTTGTTGATATGTCATACCTGTATAATGAAGATGCAAAATCCACCTCGTTGTTTGAGGTATATTCATTATCTACATAGATGATTATTTCATTATATATACATACAAAATACCCTGAACCGTCAAAATCAAGAATCTTCTGCAGGTCACTGCCGTCGAGATTCATTGACCATCCGGAGGTTACAGTGAATTCTTTATTTTCCTGATCTCTTTCACTGAATACTTTTATTGTTTTCTCTACTACTGTGAAATAGATTTTATTATCTTGAATCATAAAGATTGGAGAACATTTTTTATCACACAGCAGTTTATCTTCCTCAAGTGTGTATGCGTGGAACCCGTTATCATCAATAAAAAAGTCTACACCGTCCTGCGAATACAGTCCATATGAAATCCCGCTGTATTCTATGTTTATTTCTTCAAGAGAAAGCGGTATCTGTGAAGAATTTTCTTTATTTGTCGAGCTTGATTCGGTGCTCCCTAAAGAATTCTGCTCGAATAGAGTTATTGATTCTGAACTATTCCTTTTACGGTTTATCCCGAAAAAGACTGATGAGCATATAACAGCAACTACCAAAACAGCGCAGAGAGCTTTAATTAAAAATGATTTTTTTGATTTTTTCGTTGAATTATACCCGTTGCCGGAATTTAGCTTTTCGCTGAATTCCTTGTTTTTTATCACACCTGCGAGGTCATTTTTCAGCTCGTCAATGTTGTCGTATCTTTTGTCCGGGTCATACATCGTCATCCGCTTTATTATTGCGAAAAGGTCTTCATCAATTTCATATTTAACCGGGGCAGGGATAGGTGCAGTTCCATCTGCCCAGTCTGCATAACGCATGTTTTCGTCTTCAGAACGTCTTTCATAAGGCGGCAGAGGAGTGCCGTTAAATATCTCATACATTGTAACGCCGAGCATGAACTGATCGTATTTCCAGGACGTGTTGGGTTCTTGATTGCCGGGAATGTATTCCTTTGTGCCGATATGTGCCTGAGCTGTTGTTATCACACTCGATTCAGGGTGAGATTCGCCGAAATCGCCAAGAATAAATCTGTTGAGAAACATATCTTCCTCATTGTTTGCAAGGTACAGATTTTCCGGCTTTATGTCACGGTTGTTCTCAATATGCGCTTTTCTCATTTCGAGGAATGCGTTGGTTATGCAGCAGCCGAGATATGCCGCGGTATCATTCCTGCCGTATTCCGCGATCCATTTGTTCATCAGCGGGTTGAAAATTGCCTGCTTGTTCGTGCCTCTTGTGTCGATCAGCGGAGAATACTTTTTCATTATGAAGTAATAAACTTCCCAATCCTCAAAATCAACTACATTTCCGTCTGATAAAATCTCAACAGCGTAAAGTGAGCCGATGTTTCTGAGTGACTGCAGCGCATGAAGTTCATGGTCATAGCTGTCTTTGGGGTCGCAGCGTCTTTCACTCTCGCTCAGATCCTGATGCTGATATACGTTGTGTTCCCTCTGCTTTTCAACAAGTATGACCTTGACCGCGGCGTCCTCGCCGTTCTTTTTTGCGTTGTAGATTCTGGTGTAAATTGAAGAGTACGCAACGCTGCCGACGATCCTATACTTCGTTTTCTGATAAAGCGATTTGTTCAGCGCCGCTTTTAGCCTCGTGTCAAAGTTTTCGCTTTTTTTCATTTTTCCACCCCGTATCTCAGTTATCCCAGTATTCCATTACTATTACGGTTATGTTGTCAGTGTTCCGCTTCGCTTTGTCGAGCGCAGCATTCGCTACGGAAAAAGCAATGTTTTCGCCGAACTGCCTTCGCTGAACTGCTGCTGCCAAATCGTTTGAATCAAGGTATCTTATCCCGTCGCTGGAAATAATGATCTTATCTCCGTCGTTTATCGTCGTTTCAGACTTGAAAACAGGGATTTTATCCTCATATCTTTTGCCGAAGTATTCAGTTATGGCTGAACTGTCTTGGACAGCATCTTTTTCTGAATTTCCGGTGCAGTTATCGATACGGCTGACCTTTTCAATTTTCTCTCCTGATTTAAACATATAGATCAGGCTGTCACCCAAAGAGTAAAATTCACTTTTCAGCACACCGCCGTTTATTGACAGCCGACAGCAGACGAGTGTTGATCCGCCGTAAGGTGCTTTTTTGATGCAGCGTTTGTTGAGTGAGAGCCAGTAGTCGTCATTTGCCGGTTTTGTTCTGTTTTTATAAAGATATTTGATTATTTCAAGCGCGGCTGTTTCGCCGTCCGCCATACCGCCAATGCCGTCGGTTACGGCAAATGTGCAGCAGCTATTCTCTTTAAGAGTTACTTTGACAGGGTCAAAAATATAAGTGCTCCCCAGCAGGGCAGGCTTTTTCAGCTTATCTATAAGCAGGTTATCCTCGTTGCTCCCCCTTGAGCCTGCGCAGGAGAATGCGGAAATTTTCAGGTAATTCATAATTTATCTTCCTGTTTTAATTAGTGTAAACACATTTTACACTATTTTTTTATTCTTTTCAATATATTTCGCCGTGTGCGAAATAATAAAAAGATCGATTGCGCCTGCATAGCAAAAATCACCATACATTAATATATAAATAATAAATCAGGCCGCAGCTGTCTCGGTCATTTCGTCATAGGCGAAATATTTAAACTTTTTAAAAACCTGTTATATAATGGTCTTGCAGTTGAGGAACAGAGCGATTGTCACTCATCTGCAAAAAACGATTGAAAGCAGGAGAGAATATGAAAACCAAACAAATAACATCAATTTTTTTAGCGCTGATCATAATAGTATTATGTACATTTGCCGGATGCAGCAGGAATGATAATTCTGCAGAAAATGACAAAGTTTTTTTAGATGAGCAAACAGATAAACAGCTTGAGCTTTATAATGTGATGGAAGATCAGAATCAAGAGGCTGAAAAAAATTATAAAGTCATTGAAGCTCCGCAGATGAAAGAAAAAGAGCTTACCGCTGAAAAGGCAGTAGTTGAAACATACAAAGGAGCGATCACAAAAGATGATCAAACAGATAAATACAACTTTACTTTTTCAAAAGACGGAAGATACAGATTTGATTTATCAGAAATACATCATAATATCAGCATGTATGTAACACTGCATGATCATACAGGTGATTTGATTTCAGAAAGACACGCCGTCAACAATATAGGAATGACAGTAGGTTTGAAGGCTAATGAAAAATACGAATTAAAAATTAAAGAATATAGCGGATTCAGTCCATATATCCTTTCGGTTTGGCATCAAAAGGAAACAATAAATATTACAAACGCAACAAAAGTGACGGACTCTGTTGAATTTACTGACCAGCGGAATGTGTATAAGTTTACACCGCCAAGAGACGGAAAATACAGATTTGAATTATCAGAGGTTTATAACGGCACATACCTGGAAATTGTGATTTTAAATCATTTAGATGAAACAGTAAAAAAGATCAGTTCGGCAAAAAACGGCGATGGAATAACAGCAGAATTGAAAATGAACGAGGAATATTCTGTTCAGGTAAGACAAAATAAAAACTTTAGTTCTTATCAATTACATATCGGATATCAAAGCGACACGATTGATGTAAAGCCCGGTACAATGGTAAACGATTCTATAAGTTATAAAGAGCAAACCAATACATATTTCTTTAAAAACAATGATTCAAAGTCGCACACTGTTTCGATTTCAGAGATGGATTATTCTTGCGCTGTAAATTTGATTGCATTGAATCATTTAGGCGAAGAAATATCAGCGGTTCGCAGCGCAAAGAATTCTGATAAGATTTTTGTTTCTGAAGATTGTACGATTAAAGTTGAACAGAATGAAGATGTTGGCAGCTATACTTTAAAGATCGACTGACAACCAAATGAAAAGCAAATAATATAGAATGTATTTTGAGAATTTAAAACTAATTGAGCGGTTTGTTCATCAAAGCGAGTTTATTTGGTAAAATCAAAATGGGGTGGTAAAAATTAACGGCAATAAAAATAATACGCCTGACTATAAGGCAATAGGCGAAAAAGTCAGAGCTGCAAGAGAAAAACTTGAATTGACACAGGAAAACCTTGCCGAAAAGACCGGCTTTTCCTCCGTACATATCAGCAATATCGAAAATGCGCACACAAAAGTGAGCCTTTCTGCTCTGATAATAATTGCCAATGCTTTAGGAACGTCTCTGGATGAGCTGGTGTGTAAAGATTTAGATAATGTACACGACCTCAGAACGATACAGTATAACGAGATGCTTTCAGACTGTACACCTAAAGAGGCGAGAATTATAAACGATACTTTAACAACTCTGAAATATTCATTGAAGAATAATTTATAAAAGATAAGCTTTAGCTCTTTGATCGGTTAAACCTCGGCGAATACAGAATAAAAAATGTCGCCGGGGAAGCGACCTGAAGAACGCGAACAGATGATATCATTAAGAAAATTGAGAAGCTCGATTAAACTAATAAAAAGAAAGGACGATCAGACTATGTTTGACAAAATCGGAGAAAAAATTAATATATTAGCTAAATTTTCATTTTTTATTGAAATGGTCAGCGTGATTATCGGAGCGATCATATGCTTTTATATGGGAGATGAAATGACAGCAATAGGATTTGCGGTGCTTATAGGAGGATCTTTGGCTGCTTATATCGGCGCAATTATGCTGTGCGGATTTGGTAAGCTTGTTGAAAATTCCGATTTGCTTACCGAACAAATCAGGGAAGAAAAAGCAAAAAAACGCTTTAAAGAGGAAAGAGCAAAAGAAAGACAGATATCAAAAGAAATTAATAATTACAGAATCAACGCACAAAATAATTTGATGGATGAAAGAATTGACGATTCAGAGTATATTGATTTTTATTGTCCGGAATGCAGAGAGAAAATAGCATACACAAAAGCTTTTTTAAAAGAAAATCAAAACCTTGAATGCCCGCTGTGCGGCAGCGCTTTCAGATCTCAGTTTTAATTAAATTAACTGCTAATATAAGTGAGGAGATTTTAAAATGAAAATCAGACGAACGATATCAATTCTTTTAGCGCTTACAATCGCTGCTTTATGCGCATTTACAGGCTGCACTAAGAATCGCGCATCTGAAGATGCAGAGACAATTGATTCGGAAAACGAATCAGTAACTGATGAAATACAGCTTTTAAATTACGGAATGTCATCACCGACTGTATATAGAAGCTGTGAGGCGGTAAACGGTGTTTCGGTAGTGAACGACACTGACGGATTGAGCCTGATCAATGAATCAACAGGTAAAAAAACACAATTTTATGAAGGTACAGCAGTGAGAGACCTTTTGTTTAACGGAAAGAGTGTTATATTTTCGGATCAGATCATAAATGACGATGTGAAAGTGACAAATCCCAGTGATTATTACGGAGATCAATGGTACGTTTGTTATGTTGACGAATATGATTTAGAAAGTAAAAGTTCTCATACATTATTTACATCTAACGGAATTGATCCGGGATTAATATATTTTGATTCAAGCTGTTTGTACTATACCGATGTCGCGGATAAAAATGTCGGTGATTATAAAGCGGTTGAGTCCATAACACCGTCTCTTTTTAAATTTGATTTCGAGTCGGGAGAAAAAACTGTTATCAGTGAACATGCCTGTTCGGCTGAAAGCTGCGGAAGCTTCATTTTTTATAATGCGCTTGAAAGCTATCCGAATCAAAGTGATGATTACGTCAATCCGGGTCCGATACATATTTATGACACAAAAACCGGAAAAGATGTTAAAGTAGATGATTACGGAGAGCTGCTTTATTCAGAAAATGACAGATTCTATTTCATTCACATAATAAATAAAAACGATACAATTACAGGCGGTGAGGTGAAATCCTGTAAATCGGATGGATCTGACGTTAAAACCGTAATAAAAATTGACGGAAGAATTGCAAGAGGGCTTAATCATTACGTTACGGTCGCTTTAGGAACCTGGGCGGATGATGACACAAAAGAAAAAGTGATAAACACTAAAACAGGCAAAGATTTTATAATACCTTCATTAGACTGTTATTATCTTGATAATCAGCTTATCGCTTCGTCCGAGAAGGCTGATGATCCGAAGATTTATCGTTATAACGACAGTGGCAAAAAGGAATTGTACGTTGATCTCAGCAACTATAATGGTGTTGATGAGTCAGCAGATTTAATCAGTAAAACGGAAAACGGCATTTATGTCTGCGGATATGTTGATGGAGAATATGTAATTAAGTTTATTAAATCCGATAATTGATTTATATAGTAAACACAGACGGTTGTTTCAAAAAAATCGATGAAATCAAAATTAAGGTAAAAAGCAAAGCAGGAGGCAGCAAAATGATTAAAAAATTTACGGCAGTTGTATTGTTGCTCACATTGTCGGCATCAGTTCTTATAGCGGGATGCGCAAAGCAGAAGGCGAATCAGCTTGAGACAATTGATTCGGAAAACACTTCCGCATCAGACGTACAACAGGTAGAAAAATCAGAATCCGAATCAACAGATTCCGCTGAGAGCAGTACGAAGACAAAAGGCCTGAATGTCGTTTCCGACAAAAACGGTTTGCGCTTTATTAATGAAATCACAGGTGAAGAGACGCCATTTTACAAAGAAAGATCAGATGCTTATGTTTACGATGATAAAACGGTATATTTTGTTAAAATGGTAGAGGACAAAACCGTTAAAATCCGACATGATGATCCGGATGATCCTGCACAGGGGGAAACATGGTCAAGATGTGATGTTTATAAATATACAATCGACAACAAGCAACTGGAAAAAGTATTTACAACAAACGGTACGATAGGTGTGATTTTACTGAATTTTGATTCTGAAAATCTCTATTATGTTGATGTCGCTGATAAAAATGTCGGGTATTATAATGGAATTAATTCCGGGACAAATTCACTTTTTAAATATAACTTCCGATCCGGTAAAAAAGAATTGATAAGCGAAAAAGGGCAGAATTTATTTCTTTACGATAATTACATTTTTTATACGGATTGTGATAATCCCGGTTATGAAGACGGACCTCAAGTTTTTCCCGGCAACGTTCACATTTATGATACAAAATCAGGCAAAGACATAATAGCAGATGATTACGGCGATCTGCTTTATTATGAAAATGACAGATTGTATTTTATACATATTACAGAAAAAGATAATGTGATAACAGGCGGCGTAGTGAAATCATGTAAAGCGGATGGGACGGATCTCAAAACAGGAATCAGTATTTCAGGTGAAATTTTAACAGTAATGAAAAACTACGTCGGGATTAGAGTCGGTCAGTGGGATGGTCCGGATGATTGGATTGAGGAAGTTGTGAATGTTAAAACAGGCAATAGATTTAAAACAGAGGCTTATTCTTATATAATAAATGATGATGTTTTACTTGACAGCTCTTATTTATATTCAAACCATGATGAAGAAAGTGACACTTATTATTTTGATAAAAAAATTTATCAAATAAAAGATGACGGTACAAGAGAACTGTTCCTTGATCTTAGCAGCATTAAAGGCGTGAATGCGTTAGACAAGTTTGAATATAAAACTGATTACGGAATCTATGTTTCTAATTCGGGAGAAGCACAGGAATATGATAAATATGTTATTAAGTTTATAAAGACTGATTGTCAAATGCATTGAGCAGGGCATGCTTAGCCGTGAACAGCCTGGCGAAGCGAAATTCCTTGCTGCTGACTGTAATCATGACGGAGAAATCAGCACAGTTGATGTTGAAATCCTTGAAAAGGCGGGCGTGCTGTTATCCGAAGCTGATCAGACTAAATCTCAGGATGAGCTTATGGAAACGCAGGCATATCAGGAATACATTAACTTAATAGACCGGAATCCGAATGCAGAAGAAAATCCTGTTGAGGAGCCGACGCAGCCGGAAGAAAAACCGATGACTTTCTTTGAAAAGCTCGTTCAGGTAATTGTAAAAATTATCGAATTTGTTCAGGATTTCTTTAAGAAAGTAATCAAATAATTAACGAAAACGGAGCTTCGTTTGAGGCTCCGTTTCTCTAATATTACAAACAACAGGCAAAACCGTTGATGATTACGGATTTGCCTGTTTTTCTTATTGAACGGCGGAGAAGGTTCAAACACATATTTGAAATGTATATTGTTGTTGAATAAATCCGGAAACTGTGGTATAATCAGCTCGCAAGTCCAAATATTCAATTATAAAAAGCTGAGTCAGTTTTAATCGGCAGTATTATCAATAATCATTGCATTAAAAGAGTTTTGTTTATGAATTACAGTTCTGAAAGAAAAAAGTCAATATTGTTTACGGTCATAACCGTTGTTTTGATAGCGGTTCTCGTCATTTCGGGTATAATGGCGCTGAATATCTATTTCCCTCAGAAGCGTGAGCAGCAGAAGTTTGAGTCGCTCAAGCAGTCTGTCGTCTATCAGAAAGAGGGTGATCCGATGCCCAAAAATAAATACGGCGATCTTATCCGCAGGAACGGGGATTTTGCCGGTTGGCTGAAAATAGATGATACGTCAATAGATTATCCTGTTATGAAGCCGGATGAGAGTGATCCCGAGTTCTATCTGCGCCGCAATTTTGATAAGCAGTATTCTTTCCCTGGCACACTGTTTGTCGGCGGAAACTGCAATATGGATTCGGATTCATTCGTTATTTACGGACATAATATGGTTATAGATACCATGTTCGGCGAGTTGGACAGCTATGCGGACGATTATTTTGCTCGTGAGCATCCTTATATATCGCTGGATACAAGAACTCAATCAAGACAGTACAAGGTTTTTGCAGCTTTTCAGACAAAGATTTATGCGGATTCCGATGATAATTTTAAATATTATGAGCATTTCGGCACTCTTAGCGAAGACGAGTATGACGAAACTGTTCAGAGTGTCCGCAATCTTTCAAAAATTGATTTGTCTGATATGCCTCAAAATTATGAACAGCTTTTGTTTTTGTCAACTTGCAGTTATCACACCCAAAACGGAAGGTTTGTCGTAGTCGCTTATCGTGTTAAATAAATCATTATTTTATGTTTATTATACAAATAAAGAAATTTGCTGATTTTCAGACCATCGGTTCAGCCGATGGTCTTTGTTGTTCATAAAGGTGTATAAAATATTAATAAAATTCAGTATTTTTTTGTGAACATTTCAGCTTGATATGATAAATAATTTGCAGAAAAATTAGAATCGATCAATTACCATCGGGGGATTTACCGTGCAAGAAGAAACAAAAGAGGAAAATTCTGCAGCAGCGCAGATTTCGGAAAACAATGAATTACCCGAAAAATCGGAGAAGAAAGTTTCAGATAAAAATAAACAGCAAAAGAAAAAGCTTCATGGACGACCGCCGAAAAAGCCTTTAAGCAAAAACAAAAAAACAACCGGTCAGCTTTTGATCGGATTTCTTGTAAAAATTGCTGTTATTGCGGCGGCAACTGCTGCCGTTCTGCTTTTTGTTTTGGGTGTTAATGTTCATTACGGTAATAATATGCACCCTTCCGTAAGGGACGGCGACCTTGTTGTCAGCTTCCGTATGCAAAGACCTTTCCTGAATGCGGTTGTACTGTATGATTGTGACGGAAAGACTAACGTCGGCAGAGTCGTTGCTATGGAAGGCAGTGTTGTTGCCATAACCGATGCAGGCGAGCTTACCGTGAATGGAATAATTCCGTCTGAGGAAGTTTTTTATCCGACGTTTAAAAGCGAAAATTCAGAGATTCAATTTCCTTATACAGTAGAAAAAGGCAAGGTGTTTATTCTTAATGATTTTCGCCTTGATACCTATGACAGCCGCAGCTTCGGAGCTGTGGATATAAAAGACCTTAAAGGCCCGGCTCTTTTTACCATGCGGCGCAGAGGCTTTTGAGGCAGTACCGCAAAGCGGTATAACTTATTACCGAATGCAATTATTTTGCATATATAATCTTTTCAGAAGGAGGAAAAAACATGAAAAGAAATGTCTTCAAGGCATTGGCAATCGTTATGACTCTCGCACTTATCGTTTCGTTTGCCGCAGTAGCAGCAATTGCTTATACGCCGGTAGCCGGCAGCGCAAATGCTCACTACTTCAAAAAGTATTTGATTGTTGATCAGGACGCAACAGTTCCTAATATCACTTTCGAGTACTCCATTGCACCCGGCGAAGGAATTCCTGCAAGCGACGGAAATATGGAAGTTCTTCCGGGTATTCCAGGCGCAACAGTCGGCACGGCAACATTTGCAAGTACTGACACTACAAACACCACAGTTACAACAGGCGATCAGGTTACTCTTGATGCAGGTGAAAAATATGCAACGAAGCAGGTTTATTTTGACTTCTCAGGCGTATCTTTCCCGGAACCCGGTATCTATCGTTACGTTGTAACTGAAACATCTGCAGGTCAGGACGGCGTCTCCTACGATACACAGAAGGCTGCCGGCGCTACAGACAAGACCCGTTATCTTGACGTTTACGTTATTGATGAAAACGGCGGGCTTGTTGTAAGCGAGTACGTTATGCACTATCAGGCAGACAACGTTATCACCAACAACACAAGCGGATCAAACAACCCCACTCCTCTTGCTGACAAATCTGATGGATTTGTAAACGAATACAGCGCAAAGAGCCTGGAATTCGGTAAAGAGGTTACAGGTAACCAGGGTTCAAAGGATAAGTACTTCAAGTTCACACTTGTTATTTCCGGCGCTCCCGCAAATACAACATATCCCGTTGACCTTACATCTGCAAGTGAAACGTCAGGAACATCTTCTGCAACTGCAGCTGCAAATCAGGGTCAGACCAACCCGACGTCAGTAACAGTAGATGAAAACGGTGAAGCAACCGTTTATTTCTATCTTAAAGACGGCGAATACATAAAGGTTAAAGACCTTCTTGCAGGCACAAGCTATACTCTTACAGAAGATGCTGAAGGTTACAGTGCAACAGAAGGTATCTCCTCAACTGTAAACGGCGGTAAAGGTGATTACACTGATCCCGTATCCGGTACAATTGACGGCAATGTTAAAACAGGTTTTGAGAATACCCGTCAGGGCGTTGTTCCCACCGGTGTTCTTATCACAATAGCTCCGTTCGTAATCGGCTTATTGCTCTTCGGCGCAGTTATTTTCTTCATCACAAGCAAACGCAGAAGAGAAGCATATTGAAGGGAACAGGAAGGACATGATGAATCAGAGGAAGGCGCTGAGGATAATTCAGATGATTAAAAGCTTCCCTGATTAAAGTGCGCACTATGTTCTGAAATTAATTTTTGTTCATGAACTTAAAAGGAAGGAGTAGGAACGGATGAGCCGCAAAGCGATTATTATTCTGGATAAAACAGTTGACAGAATCGTTCTTGCTGTTTCGCTCCTCTTCTTCCTGATTTGTTTTTATGCTATGTTTGATGCTGTTATGGTTTATTACAACGCAAATGACAGCAGTATTCTAAAATACAAACCTACTCTTAACGATACATCCGCTCTTCAGGAACTTTCCGATGATGCGGTTGCATGGCTTACAATCGACAATACAAACATAGATTACCCTGTAATGCAGGGTAAGGATAATTCCGAATACCTTAACAGAAATCCTTACGGGAAGTATTCTTTGTCAGGCAGTATTTTTCTTGACAGCCGATGCGATAATGAATTCAACGACATATACTCGCTCATTTACGGGCATCATATGGATTATGGCTCAATGTTCGGCGCTCTTGACAATTTTATTAAGCCGGATTTCTTCAATGAGCATAAAAAAGGAACGCTTATCACCATAGGGGGAACAGGGTATCAGATTGATTTTTTTGCCTGTATAAAAGCGCCGGCAAATGAAGAAATCATTTTTAACCCCATAAGAAGCAAAAACAATAGTTTGCTTGATTATTTACAGCAGAATGCTGAAATATATGAACAGCCGCTTGAAGGCGGGGAGCATATAATTGCTCTTTCAACATGTCAATCTGCCGAAACGATTGAAAGAATGATCGTTTTCGGTACGCTTACACCGATAAAATAATCACAAGGTAACCATTATGCGCGCAATATGTAAAACTACAATATTAATATTGATTATACTGTTCGCTTTTTGCCTTTCTGCTTTTGCGGCAGATAAAGCTCAGGCTGATATACCTGTAAAGGTTGAAGGCGGCGGTACTGTTCTGATTACTTCGGAAGTCAACAGTCCCGCACCTGCAAAGAACATTCTTGAGTTAAAAAAAGGCGAAACGGGGCATTTTTATATAAATTTTGCGAGACCCGGAGAATATTCCTATATTATTACCGTTAACAACACTGACGATAACTTTGTTTATACACCAGAGTATTACAGAGTAATTATTTCAGTACTTGTAAACGATGACGGATCACTGTACACCGTTACAACACTGAGAAAAGAAAAGTCTTTTTCAAAGTCAGATATTGCTCAGTTCAGCAGAACTGAAAAAACAACCGGCGAACCGCCGACAACCACATCGCCCGATTCAACTCCGCACCAGCCGAAGACAGGCGATGACACAAATCTTGAAAAATATGTAATCGCGTCAATTATCTCCGCACCAGCCGAAGACAGGCGATGACACAAATCTTGAAAAATATGTAATCGCGTCAATTATTGCGTCGGCAGGCCTTTTTTTTGTGTCGCTGCTTTATGCTTATGACACGAAGCGTCTGCTGCGAGGGTATTGATATGCCGGTGCGGCAAATCACCTGAATCAGACGGACTTATATTCTGTTTGATACAGGTTTTTGATTTGTTTAACAATAGACCGATTTTGTTCAGTATTTGAAAAATTAAATTCAAAATATTGAATTTTCGGAAGAATAAACCAAAATCAACCGATAATTACGGAAGGAGGTGAACGGTATCATGGAAAGTTCAGCACACGCGGTGAAGAATCTTGAACCGAGCGAAAGACGTTTTTCTGTATTCTTTACGCTGATTAGCATACTGCTTATCATTGCTGTTGTTCTGCCGACACCGTTTGCGGCTGTTATGGCAGCTGCAGCAGATGAAAAGCCGATGACGCGCTTAAGTACCACCTGCACAGATCTTGACGGCAATGCTTACAGTATCCATGTTTCTTTTGATGAAGATGCGGGAATACCGGACGATGCC
>CADAMY010000045.1 GCA_902789095.1 Oscillospiraceae bacterium
CTACGCTCGTGAGCATGCGTATCCTTATATAAAAGAATGTCTTGAATTTTTTGAAGATTACGGTGAATGGGAAAACGGCAGGTTTTCGGTTTGCCGTGATGCGGCGCATGAGGTGCCGATATATAAGGAGGACTTTACTCCTGAGAAGTATAAAAAATATCTGAACGATAAAAACAATACAGTTACTCTCGGTCTTCTTCACCTTTGCCTTGGAGCCGCTATTGATATGGCTGAGGCTCTCGGCATTGATGAGGATAAGAGAAAACAGTGGCAGAATATGCTTGATAATCTGTCACCGTTCAAAACTTACTATCGTTTCGGTCAGAAGGTTTATCGCTATACCGAAAAAGGTCAGAGCTGGAATGAGACGGGCGACGTCGGCTTACAGCACATATATCCCGGCGGATGTGTGGGATTATCCTCGCCTGAAAGTGATTTGAAAGTAGCCCGTGCGACGTTCCGTCAGAAGTATTACTGCTTTGATGACGGCAACGCTGTCAGCTCATATTTCCCGATGGCGGCAAGACTCGGTATTTCTGCGAAAATAATAACAAAAAAACTGCATCAGCTAAATAAAAATAAGCTCCTGCCAAACAGACTTTACAACGACGGCGGCGGATGTCTTGAGTATTGCACAATAATGGCGGTGACTCTCAATGAAATGGCGCTTCAGAGCCACCAGGGACCCGTAAGAATTTTTCCGGACTGGGATGATTCTATTGACTGCAGGTTTGAAAATCTCCGAGCAGACGGTGCGTTTATCGTATCGTCATCAATCAAAGGCGGTAAAGTCGGCAGGACGACGATTTATTCCGAAAAAGGCGGAAAGCTGAACGTTATAATGCCTTATGAAGGGTTCCGTTATATATATAAAAATGAAGATCATTCCGTTTTGGGCAGACAATTTACCGTGCGAGTAAATCCCGGCGATACTGTTGTTATTGAATAAAAAAAAGCACCGTATATCTTAATTGATATACGGTGAAATGATTTTATTCATCTTTCCACGTGCGTTCGCTGATGATGTATCGCGGTCTCGCTTTAACTTCAAGGTAAATTTTGCCGATATATTCGCCCAGAACACCTATGCCGACGAGCTGAACTCCGCCGAGCAGGCACATGATACTTACCATACTTGACCAGCCTGCAACCGTTATCCCGACAAAGTGCGATATCACGCTCCATAAAACTCCGATAAAACTGATTGCGGCGATTATAATTCCAAGCGTGGTTATTATTCTAAGCGGTTTTACGCTCAGGCTTGTGATTCCGTCAAACGCTAAAGCGAGCATTTTGCTTAAAGGATAATGGCTTTTGCCTGCAAGGCGCTCAGAACGATCATAATATACAGAAGTGCTTTTGAATCCTACAAGAGGGAACATACCTCTCAGGAAAATATTCACTTCTTTGAAATTCTGGAATTCTTTGAGAACTCTTGAGGAAACAAGACGGTAGTCGGCATGATTGAATACGACTTCGGCACCCATTTTGTTCATAAGCTTATAAAAGCTTTCAGCGGTGAATCTTTTGAAAAACGTATCGGTTTCTCTGCTGCTTCTGACACCGTAAACTACTTCGCATCCGTCATGGTATGCGTCAATCATTTTATCCATAGCGTTTATATCATCCTGACCGTCGCAGTCTATTGATATTGTGATGTCGGCCTTATCTTTGGCTTCCATAAGACCGGCAAGCACAGCGTTCTGATGACCTCTGTTGCGGCTTTGAGATATTCCGATAAAATGCTCGTCAGATTCCGCAAGCTCAGAGATGATTTTCCATGTGCTGTCCTTACTGCCGTCATTTACGAACAGAATCCTGCTGTTTTCAGAAATTTTTCCGTCAGAAATGAGCTGATATAATTTGTCAGAAAACATTTTTGAAGTTATTGGCAAAACCTGTTCTTCGTTATAGCAGGGAATAACTATCCATAAAACGGTATTCATAAAACCTCCCGGGGTCAGCTATTGAAAAACTCCCGTATACCGCCGACGGTAAGTGTGCGTGAAAAATCTGCCATTTCATCAGGACTGTTTTTCATTCCGCTGTTTATCCAATATTTGATCAGACCGAGAATACCGGATGCAACAAATGAATAAGCGGTATTCACCATTTCGAGATCAACGTGGTTGATTTTATCAAGATAAATTCTTTTAACAACGTCGCGGATTCGTTTTTCAATATTGTATTCTATTCTGCCGTCAAGCAGCACCCTGACGAGCTTATAGTTCTCTTTGATAAATTCATATACGGATGTAATCGATTCGTGAACATGTTCAAGTGTTGCGCCTTCATCCATAAGACGCCCCAAACGCTCAAATATACCGTTGAGCAGTTCATCAATCACATTGTTGTAAAGATCAAACTGATCTGAATAATGAGAGTAAAAAGTACCTCTGTTTACATCGGCGTGGTCGCAGATTTCTTTTACAGTGATTTTTTCAATGGGTTTTTCGTTGAGGATTTCTATCAGACTGTTTTTCAGCACCATTTTAGTGTACTTGACTCTTCTGTCGATTTTTGAAGACATAATTATTCACCTCTTGATATATAATACACAAAAATATTATATACCCATTATGTATAAAAGTCAACAGTGTGTCTGTCTACATAAAGAATGGTTAATATCTTTAATTTTATAAAGTGAAATTAATCAAGATTTAAGGTAAAATATTAAAAAGCATAAAGGAACGATCAATTATGAAAGAAAAGAAAAGCATATGGGTACAGAAAACTCATATTTTAAAGGATGACGAGTTCATCTGCAAAATGTGCGGATATAAAGCCAAAAAAGCGCTGAAAATCTGCCCGGGCTGCGGAGCAGATATGAAAAAAACAAAATACGACCCGTCGTGGGTTGATGAACTGGATTTTCTTGACTGGGAAGACTGATACTATCCGTTTTGCTGCTGTAAGCTTTTGTTTATTTCTTCGTCAATATTGTTTACGGTAGCTTCTTTCCATTTTGTATAAATTTCTTTTAGCTGAGCAGTGTCCTGCGTCTGAATAAGGCTGATACCCATATCAACGGCTTTGAACATATCGGATTTTTTATTTACACCACTGACTATGAAGGACATACCGGAATTATTGAGCGAATCTGCCAGCTCAGCGGAAATATCTTTATAATCTATTATTACGCCGTCGATCCCGTCCTCGGCAAAAAGCTGTCTGATTTCTTCAATCGTTTTGTCAATATCTTTCTGCGGTTTGTAGCGGTAGAATAAATCTGCGGCAATTTTATCGCCCTGAATTATGCCGTAGCGCTCTTTATCTATACCGGAAAGTATAACTCTGCCCGACATAGCGTTTTCACTTATAAGCTTATTGAAAGTTTCAAGCGAGCCGAGCTGACGAAGTCTGAGGTTGAGACGGATATTTTTGTATTCGTCTGTATTTATAACTCTGAACAGCTCGGAAAGCGGCAGGGTATTGTCTGTGATTTTGCTGTAGTCGCTGCATATCATCGGATCGCCTGCGTCATTAAAACAAAGATCAAGCGTTACTATATCGGCTCCCGTGCGGACAGCTTCCTTGAACGCTGTAAGTGTGTTGTTGTCCTTCTCCTTAAAATCAGAAATAATTGTTATGCTGCTGTAAGACGGAAGATTCTTTTTCAGATATTCCGCTTCGGCGGCATTTTCTTTTCTTATGCTGATATGATGAAAGATAAGCGCGGCGGCTCCTGCAATAATAACTATTATAAAAGCAAGTATTACACCTTTGAGTTTAGGATTCACTTTTTATCCTCCCGGCAGCGGATGCGGTTATTTCCTTCATCTGCTCAAATTTATTCTCTATATCTTTTACAAGCTGCATCTGAGTATGCGCTCTTTCAAGATTGTGCGTCGGATGTGTAGTTCTGAAATATACGTCGCCATTTATATAGTCGGTAAGGAATCTTATGCCTGTTTCATAAGTAAGCAGTTTTGAAGAAAACGGCAGAAGCTCGATCTCTTTATCGGTAAGTGAGCCCGCTGTTCCTTCAAGATATCCGTTGACATAAGCAGTATAAATATCAAGATTGAGCGTCATTTTTTCAAAATCAACCTCGTCCTCTTTTGCAGTACCTGCGCCGGAACGCACGCTGTCGCCGAAATCATAAAGAGAAGAGCCGGGCATAATTGTATCGAGGTCGATTATACAGATTGCTTTTTTTGTATCTTTATCAAATAAAATGTTGTTGATTTTAGTGTCGTTATGGGTAACTCTTACAGGCAGACCGCCTCTTGCGAGCAGTCCTGTGACAATACCGGTTTCGTTCTCTCTTGCTTTGAAAAATTCAATTTCTTCAGCAACGTCTTTGACTCTGCCGACAGGATCTTTTTCAACAGCTTCAAGAAACGCCTTGAATCTTACAGGAGTATTGTGGAAGTTTTCAATGGATTCATAAAGCTTAGAGCCGTCAAATCCGCTGAGCATATTCTGAAATTCGCCGAATGCTCTTGCAGCCTCAAATATTTCCTCTGCCGAACAGTTTTCACTCAGAGTGTAGCAGTTATCGATATATACATAGCTTCTCCAGCAGTTTCCGTTATCGTCACGGTAATACATTTTGCCGTCGTTGGTTTTAAGAAAATTCAAAGTCCTTCTTGAAGGGTCGATACCCTGAGCGGAAAGATTATGCTTTATATATTCCGTTGCTGCAAAAATATTTGACATAAGTTCATCGGGTTTTGTAAAAACTACCGTATTAATTTTCTGTATGATATATTTTGCGCCGCTGAATTCCGCTTTGAGAGTAGTGTTGATATGACCTTCGTCGATTGTGTCCAGTTTTATGAAACTGCCATCAAAAGGAAATTGCTGTAAAATGCTGCTGTATTCTGAATTCATAATCTGATCGTCTGCCTTTCGGTAATATATACTTATTATACAATTATGCTGTAAAATAGTCAAATGAATTTACAAAATATGTTTAGCTTTTTCTATTGAAAAAATTATTTTGTTATGATATAATGATGGAACAATGGGATATATTATAAAAAGGATGGTAATTTTATGCAGAAAGATAAAAAATCATACGCTATAAAAATAACGGCGTTGGTTTGCGCTGTATTGTTCGCTCTTTCCGGGTGTAAGATTTCACCGAAGAAAGACTCGAAGACAACGACAACTACTACAACACAGGCTGTTGAGGCGATGGACTATAATTCGGATCAGGAGCAGGAAGTTACTATTATCTGCCCTAAGTGCGGCTCAAACAATGTCGGCGACGCTATGAAGGACGGAGAAACCTACGAGGCTCATTTCATCTGCTATGCATGCAACTGCGAATGGTATGTTGAAAACGGCACTGCTTATCAGATTGACAGCGCGTCGTCTGACGGTGAAAGCACACCGACTGTTTTAGCTCAGAACGCTCCCTCTTATTACGGCGGAAGCGGCTATTCGAGATCAAGCAGCAGCTCAGGCTCTTCTTCATCAGGTTCCAATAAGGGCACTGCAAAAAAGACTACAACAACTAAGAGTACGGCTACAACAAAAGGTATGAATTTTGACAAAGAAGCATTTGACGCTTTTGTCAAGTTTTTCGGAACAGGCGAATTCCTCAAATACGTTAAATGGTATATTGATGAAAACGGCAATATCACCACAGACGGCAATAAGGGCGTACTCGGTTTTGCATACAGCACGCAGGATAAATGCTTCTATGCGGACAATAACGCATGGCAGAGAAACTTCGGTTACAGCAATCTTTATGACCAGAGTTCCGCCGCTATCGTAATCAGTTACGATACTATCAGAATTTTCTTCAACTACGGCGGCAAGGACTGGATGATCCAGATGTGGAAAGGTCAGTACGGTTTCGTTCTTCTCGGCGGCGAGGTCGGCGTATACAACAGACCTGAAGGCGCTGCTTCCGGCAGCCATTTCAACTGCGTTTCGGATGATGAACGTCTTCCGATTTCAATAAAAGTATCAAACAACGGCAAAGTTCTTTTTGACAGACCGCAGGAAGCTTCATGGTGGAGAACGGGATTCGTTCCCGGTCAGCTCGGCGCAGGCATATTTGTAGGCGGATCTGAAACGAGCAAACTTACAGAGACTACAACGATCACATTTAAAGACGAAGATATGAAAAACGCTTTTGTAAAAGGTCTTAAATATGTAAAATCTATCTTCAATAACGCTGATCTTAAAGACGCTTCTCAGGGTAAAGCAAATCCCGGTCAGAGACCGTTCTCATTCAGAATCGGCGACGGTATTGAACCCGGCACCTACGCCGTAACCGGAAATTCTGTTACACTTACATGGAAGTAAGAGGTTTTTCGTTATGAAAAAGATAATCGCGCTTATAATGTCTGCCGCTTTGGTCTTCAGCCTTTGCGCCTGTTCGTCAAATCCTTACAGCTCAGATGGTGAAGAGGATTTTTCAAAAAAACTTGAGAGCGGCGAATACGGTACGCTTGTAGGCTTTTACAGCGTCAAGAACGAAGACCGCAGCGATGATGAGATATGGATCCAGCTCAGCGACGCTATGCAGAATACTACTCTGTATTCTGATGACGGAACGCTTGTTGTAAAGCTTATGACCGGCAAAAATATATTTGACGAAAACGGCGAGCCTGTCAGCGAGGACGACATCGCTTACGGCGATACGCTTATAATCAAATACAACCTTAAAACTTACGGCGAAGATCCTATTACCGTAAAAGCATTCAGAATAGATAAAATGGGAGTATAATTTTTCAGCAGAAACCGGTGGCGATCCATCGGTTTTTGGTTTAAGGGGTGATTTTTTGACAGTCGTAAAAGCGGCGGCTGCCGTTATTGCGGCAGGAGCGTTATACACTCCGTTTTTGCTGAAGGATTCAGCCAACAGTTTTGACGGCGAGTGCGACTATCTGATAATCCTCGGTTATCGGTTGAAAAACAACCGTCCGCAGTCTCAGCTCATTGAGCGAATGAAAGCGGCGGCAGAGTATCTTAAAAATCACAGCTCGGCTCTCGCTCTTGCGAGCGGAGGAATAATGGGCGATAACACAGTAGCTGAAGCCGATGTGATAAAAAAATATCTTGTTGAATCGGGCATTGATGAGAGCAGAATCATAACGGAAACCGAGTCGAAAACAACCTTTCAGAATTTTGAAAATTTAACGGAAATAATACGCAGGCGTTCGGGCAAGGATTTGTCTGACGTAAAGGTGTGCGTCGTAACGAGTGACTGTCACGCTCACAGGGCGCTTATGTTTGCAAAATCAGCGGGGCTTAAAAATGTTAATTCAATCACGGTCAGGACGAAGAGTAAAAGACTGCGCTCTTTTCTCAGGGAATATCCGCTGGCGGTTGATGCAGGATTAAGATGCGCTGTGAAAAAAATAAAAAGAGGATGATTAAAATGAAAAGACTGTCTGAATTTATCAAAGCAATTTTAGCAGGTGCGGCAATTTCTGTCGGCGGTATTGTTTTTTTATCGTGTGATGTAAAATATGTCGGCGCGTTCCTTTTTTCAACGGGACTCGTAACCGTCTGCATGTTCGGCTTCAATCTTTACACGGGCAAAATCGGTTATGTTCTTGAAAACGATAAAGTGTTTTTTATTGATACGCTTTTATCAATTATCGGCAACTGCGTCGGTTGTCTGCTTATAGGCATCATCAAATCTCCCGTAGGCAGCGTAGTGAATATCTGTTCATCAAAACTTGAAAAAGCTCCGCTTGCGGTCCTTGTTGACGCGGCTCTTTGCGGACTGCTGATATTTATCTGCGTTGATATTTTTAAAAAGAAAAAGACTATTGCAGGCATTCTTTTATGCATACCGACGTTTATACTCTGCGGCTTTGAACATTCAATAGCCGATATGTTCTATTTTATAAACGCAAGAATGATAAATTCAAAGTCAGTTGTATTTATCCTTATCGTTGTAGCTGGCAACGCAATCGGCGGATTGTTTATTCCCGTGATGATGAAGCTTTCAAAAAAACTGAGCGGTGAAAAAGCGGAGGAAAAAGCATGATTGTCGCAGTATGCATTGACGATAATATGGGTATGCTTTTTTTCGGAAAGCGTCAGAGCAGAGACAAAAAAGTGGTTGAAGATTTCATCAGAAGCTCTGCAGGCGGCAAAGCGTATATCAGAAATTTTTCCAAAAAACTTTTTGACGGCAAAGACGTAATTATTGATGATAACTGCCTGAATATTGCAGGAGAAAAAGACTGGTGCTTTATAGAAAACCAGGATATAAATTCTTACGCCTCACGAATCAGCAAAATAGTAATTTATAAATGGAACAGAGATTATCCGTACGATTTTACTTTTAAAATGCCGGAAGGTTTCACTCTTGAAAAGTCGAGTGAGTTTACAGGAAATTCTCACGAAAAAATCACCAGGGAGGAGTATGTAAAATGAAACAGAAAATTTTATCGCTGCTCCTTGTAATTATTCTTGTATTAAGTTTCGGCGCTTGCAAAAAAGATAAAACTGTTCAGCAGACGACGGACGGCAGCAGTGCAAGTACGGCTTCGCAGCCTTCTTCGTCTCAGGAATTACAGCAAACGACAACACAAGTTTCACATACGGCAGAAACTCTTTCTGAAAAAAATCTTCCGGAGTATGCCGGCAAGCCGTATCAGATTGTCAACGGAAATGAGCCTGATTTTACCGATCAGCTCAAGAGCAGCGCAAAAGCTTTTGAAAATTATACCAAGCTTGACTCTTTAAAAAGATGCGGCGCCGCATTAGCCTGCCTCGGCAAAGAAACTATGCCTACTGAAAAAAGAGGCTCGATCAGCAGCGTAAAACCGTCGGGATGGAAGAGCTATACTTATGATTTTGTTGACGGCGGATCGCTGTATAACAGATGCCATCTTATCGGCTTCCAGCTCTCTGCGGAAAACGCTAACGAGCGAAATCTTATTACCGGCACAAGATATATGAATACCCAGGGAATGCTTCCGTTTGAAAATATGACGGCGGACTACATAAAAGAAACAGATAACCACGTTCTTTACAGAGTTACTCCGATATTTGTCGGCAGCGAGCTCGTCGCAAGAGGCGTGCAGATGGAAGCGTATTCGGTAGAGGATGAAGGCGACGGAGTCTGCTTCAACGTTTATTGCTTCAACGTTCAGCCGGGTGTTGAAATTAATTACAAAACAGGTGAGAGCAAGCTCGCTGAGCAGTCGAAAAGCGTATCGACAACTGCTAAACAGCAGAATGAAAAAACGAGCGAATTTATTCTTAATACAAGTTCGCATAAATTCCATAAACCTGACTGCAATTCTGTCGGCAATATTTCCGACAAAAACAAGTCATCTTTCAAAGGCACACGCCAGGAGCTGATCGACAAAGGTTATAAGCCCTGCGGCGCATGTAATCCGTAAAACTAATATATAAAAATAAAAGCAGAGGACTGCATCGAAGTTTTATCGGTGCAGTCCTCTTTTTGGGGATTGGGAGGAGTTTATTTGAATAAGTTTTTGATCCAGTTGTATGCTTTGGTAAAACCGAGCTTGATTTTTGCGAAAAATCTTTGAAAAATATTTCCGCCGCTGTTTGTGCTGTCATCTATGCTGCCGTGATTTCCGCCTGCGCTGCCTGATGCTGTTGAAGCTGTTGCCGTGCCGGCATCAGATGAATTAACTTTAAGTGTGTAGCTGCCGTCGGATTTCAGGTCGGGTGACGTAAATAAAACGTAGCTTGCGTCTCTTACGGCTGTTGCGGAATAAACCGTGCTGCCCTGTGAATCAACGATCTCTATTGTTGAGCCTGCGGTTACTATTGCGTTGCCCTGCATACCGCCGCCGGGTATCTGCATTTTGCCGGAATTTGTTCCGTTCTGTCCTTCGGGCATCTGCATTTTACCGCCGAAAGTCTGATTCTGTTCGCTGCTCCGGCTGTCGTTCATCTCGGGCATCTCGCCGCTCGGCATACCTCTCATTCTTCCGCCTGCCTGCCGGGAGCTTTCGTCGGTTGTTTCACCGTTCGGCATCTGAGGCATAGCGCCGTCTGTCTGATTTTCAGACCGATTCATTTTGCCGAATCCGCCCATTCCGCCCATTCCGCCTGCTGCGCCGAATGTGATATACGGAGTCTGAGCTTTAACGTTTGACTGCATACCTGCGGCGCCGACTGCAAGAACTGTTGCTCCGCCGTATGTTATTCCTTTTTCTGCATCAATAGGGGAGTTGTCTCCGCTTGACTGTGAAAAAACCTCTACCGTTCCGCCTGCGAGATTTATAGTGCCGTTTGAATCTATTCCGTCGCCGTTTGAAGCGTCAACATAAACTTTGCCGCCATAGATATTGCATTCAAAATTATAATTGTCAAGGTCGCTGTTAGCGGCGTTTATACCGTCGTCGGTTGAATGAACTGTGATACTGCCGGAGTAAATATTGATTGCTGCGCCTTCAATTCCTTCTTCACTTTTAGTGATGTTTATTACGGGACCTTCCGTGTTTTCTGCGCCGATGTTAAGCGCAAGATCGCTCTTGATTGCGTCGTCTGCTGCGCTGACGGTTACCGATCCTGAAAGAATGTTTAATTCCTGATCGCTTTTGAGTCCGTCGCCTGCGTTTGCGGTAATATTGAGCGTCACATCTTTAATTGTCAGCGAAGCGTCGCCTTCCGTGTCGGTCGCTGCTCCGCCTTTGATGCCGTTTTTGCTGTTTGAATTAATGTTGATCGTGCCTGTGCCGCATATCGTTACGTCAGAGCCGTCTTTTGTTTTTATAACTGCGTTTTCGGCTTCGGTGTTGTCGGTATAGGTTTCGTCGTTGTTCTTTTCGCTGTCGGTAAGAGTGTTTATAGTGCCTGCCGCGGCGACTATTGAAACCGAAGTGCTTTTATTGCAGGTTATCGGCGCTGTATTCTCTGAAGTGAGAGTCAGACCGTTTAGTATAAGCGTTACGTCTTCAGTACCTTTTTTTATTGTAATTGAACCGTCCCGGCATTCGCCTGATACTGCGTAAGTTCCGGATTCTGTGATTTTGAGCGAAGTTCCGTCGATCTCATAACCTTTTGAAACTTCATTTGAAACGCTGATTCCCGAATCGCTGAACACAAGCTGGGTCGCGTCGGATAAACTGTGATCATTTGCGGCGAATGCCGCCGTTGTCATTCCCATTACCAATAATAATGTTAATATAACTGCTGTAAGAGCTTTAGTAAATTTTCTTTTCATAAAAGTTCGATCCTTTCATATTTGTGTTTATGTGTTTCAAACTGAATGATTCATTCCTATCACGCTTTCTGTAGTTTTGTCGGGCGAGTGTGTTTCGCCTTTCTTGTGTATGAGTATAGTTCGTCAACCTAAAATCAACTTAAAGCTGAACTTAAAATTAACTTAAAATTTAAAATATCACTGCTATTTACTGCTTTTTATAAAATATGTACAATTTTAAGCGCTGCTGTTTGAACATTTTAACAGTTGTTAATAAAAATAATTTTCAAAATTATTAATAATTGTTGACTTTTTTTATTTGATTGAGTATAATCAGTATATGAATATGTGTAGAAGTATCTGCGCATTTTTCGTACAATTCTTAAAGGAGGAATTCACAATGAAAATCAGCAAGCGTGTGCTCAGCGTGATTTTAACAGTTGTTATGATCATGAGTGCTGTCAATTTCAGTGCATTTGCTATTGATATTGATAACGGTACTCCCGTTGAGTCTACACAAGTGATGACTGATGACGGCGAAGGCAGACTCGTTATTCCCAACGCTACCGTTACAGCGTCACCGGTAATCAGAGTTGCAGACGCAAGCAATCCGCTTACTTTCGGTCAGACTATCGTTAAGGCTACTCCTTCGGGTATCCCGTTGATCAGCAGCACATACGATAAGGAAGCATACGCAGGTGAAACACCTGTATGGCCGACTGTTGTGTTCAACAGCGACCTTTCACTTGCAGGTACAGTAAGCAGCGTAAGCCTCACATCAAACATCAGACTTAATTACACATCTCAGAACAACAACAATACTTGGACATTCACAATCACCGGCGGTGATTCAGTTTCAGCAGGTTCATATATCGACTATGTTGTTAAGTTCAAGTACACTTACACCGACAGACTTACAGGCAAATCAGTAACCAAGGATTATGAAGCATACGGCAGCTCTTATGTTGAGAATATTGCTCAGCCCGCAGGTATGGGTATCCATATTTTAAGAAAAGCTCCGGGTACATTCCACTCAGCGGAAGAATTTGACGGAGTTTACAGAATCCTCGGCGTAAACACTTACGGCGGCTATTACGGTGGCACAGGTGACGACTATGCAGAGGGCTGGGCAGAAAGAAAAACACGTTATTCTCACGGTTATTATGATTTCCGCTGCCCGAACGGCACAACACTTGAAAACGCAGGCACATGGGGCAAATCAGGCGCATCAATGCCGGGTTACGGTTTAGTTCTTCACTGCAACGGCAGTAGCGACGGCAATCAGTTTGCAAACGGCTCACTCGGCTGGCAGCGTCCGGTTTCCACAACTTATATCGACTCTTCAAAGGGTACGGCTCTTAACAGCAGCAGTATCAACCTCCGTTACGCTTTCTTTGATGCAAAGACAACATGGAAAGAGGGCGATTACACCAGAAAGATCTGCAACGATACTGTTGTTCTTCCCGGTGTAGTTGAATGGGGCGATGGCTCCAACAACAGTACAACGGCAGCTAACCAGCTTGGTTTTGCGCTTATGGGTCAGGAACTTGTTTTTAACAACAAAGGTACATACAATACATCTTCTCCCTATGCTATAACCAACAGAGTTTCTCCTTCAAAGGTATGGGGTCTTTCAATTCCGTTCAACGGAACAACATACAAAGACGCAATGGAAAACGCTACTGAAGACGCTAAAACAAAGTTTATAAGCTATACTTTAGGTACAACACAGGAAGGTGTCTATTCTAAATCAGGCCGTCTTGTTTCTCCTCATTCCGCTGTTTCTCTTAAATTCTATATGTATAACAAGGCTGACCTCAGAGGTACTATCAGCGAGGCTCTCAGCCAGAACGTTCCGGTATCTCCCACAGGTCCGGAAATCGGCATTACACCTCAGTCATGGTATTATTCTTCAGGTTGGGATGCTTTCAAAACTGCGCTTAAAAATGCTCAGCATATGGAAGCTCGTCCTGACGTACTCCAGAAGGATATCGACGCAGCAGCAGCAGCACTTGTTACTGCTGAAACAAACCTTGTAGTTGCAAAAGCTGACTATACAACAGCCAACAACTATCTCCAGGAGCTTGCTAACGAAGATTCATCACTCCGTACAGCAGAATCATGGGCAGCAGTTGTTGCAGCAAGAGAACCCCTTGACGCTGAAAACCAGAACTACACGGTATTCTATCAGTCAAAGGTTGACAGCCTTACAGCTAAGCTCGCAGCAGCTATTGCCAACCTTAAGTACAGACCCGCTGACTTTGAAAAGGTT
>CADAMY010000046.1 GCA_902789095.1 Oscillospiraceae bacterium
AGGGCTTCTGTTCTTTCTGCTGCTCATAATAATACCTCCAATTTGGTGCTCCTATTTTACACCTTTTTGGAGGTTTACACAATTTTTGGGATGGTCTCGGCACAAGCCGACGTTTAAATCAATATTTATTTGTTCCTCTGCGGTTAAATCCCCCGCCATGCTTTGAATCACGCTTAAGATCAGACATTTTTTCATCGCTGACTTGTTTGAATTTTGCCATCATATCCTCAAAGGAAGAAGAACCGCTTGCGGATGACTTATTGCCCTGCCATACATTTGCCTGACGGGAATTATTTGACCTGGGTTTCGGAGCAGGACGTTTCTCTTCATTTGCTTTTTTAATGGAAAGGCTGATTTTGCCGTCATCACCTATAGTAAGAACTTTAACTTTAACAGTTTGCCCTACCGTTAGATAATCGCTTATCTCTTTAACATATTCCGTTGCTATTTCAGAAATATGTACAAGACCTTTTTTACCTTCGCCTAAATCAACAAACGCACCAAACGATGTAAAATCCGTAACTTTGCCTTCAACTATTGATCCAACTTCCAACTGCATAGATACTTTGACTCCTTAAGTCTTTGTTTTATTCACCTGAAGCAATATCCTGATAAACACGGTCGCCCTGATTGATATATCCGTATTTTTCACGCGCAACTTTTTCAAGATATTCATCCTCATTACCGCTGTCAACCATACTCTGAAGCTCGTTATTTTCAGCTTCCTGAGCTTCACAGGTGCTTTCAAGCTGAGCAACCTCAGCTTTTTTTTCTTTAATCTCTTTACTTATAGCAACAAGAGAAACGACAAAAATTACAGCTACAGAAAGAAACAGTACTACCATAATATAGCTGAATTTGCGCTTACTTTTTTTAGCCATAACATCCGCCCCCTTTTATACTTTTTAAATTATACAACATATAATATATATTTTTCAAGTAGAAATTACATATTTTATTGTATTTTTGTTGATTTTTTTGTTTTTATTTCAAATTTGAGCTTTAATAATGATAATTTAGAGAATAAAAAATTAATCAAACAGCCGAAAGTATAATAATATATGATCCATCCTAACAGCAAACCGAGGAATGTATAAAGACGAAGTTCACCGCTGCAGACACATAATAAAAACAGAAATACAAGAACAGTATATATAATCGAAATGATAATATCCTGAATAAAAACGGATATATCGGACTTTAATATTACTTTTCTGATACCGGCAATTACACCGTAAATAACACCGAGAAAAAATCCGAACCCGATACACAGAATAAATAACTGAGTCTGAACAGCCATTCCCTGGATATACATCAGCGAAACACCTTTGAAAAGAATCCGCCTGACTGTTTCGGCATATCGTCAGAATAAATCAAAGCGTCAATTTTACCTTCTATGCTCATCTCGCCGGTATCCGTACTCAATTTTCCTATCTTAAGGTTTTCCCCTCTGACTGTCAATTCGCCAGTCTGAGTAATTACTGTAACGCATTGTTCGTCAAAGCTGTCTACATCGTTGACACCGGTCAGATCAATTTTCCGCCGATCCTCCATATTGATAATATGAGGCACCGACGGTATATTTCTTTCATCATTTATATTCAAAAAAATCCCTCCGTAAACACAGATTACAATCTATGTTTATGAAGAGAAAATATAAAATATGTTACAGTACTTTATACATTGAAGGCGCATCATCTTTGTTGGCAAATTCATTGATTTTTTCGACCTGTATCCTGGTTGTGTTGGCGCCGATCGCAATTTCAATAACATCACCAACCTTTACATCATACGATGCCCTTGCGACTTTGCCGTTTACAGTTACACGTTTTGCATCGCAAACTTCATTTGCAACTGTCCTGCGCTTTATTATTCTGGAAACTTTAAGATATTTATCGAGTCTCATAGAACCTCCGCTAAAGTAACAGGAGCCATCCGTCAGGACAGCTCCTCACTATTATTTAACTGCATCTTTGAGTGCTTTGCCTGCTTTGAAAGCGGGAACTTTTGTTGCCGGAACAACTGTTGTTTCGCCTGTTCTGGGGTTACGGGCAGTTCTTTCTGCGCGCTCTTTAACCTCAAAAGTACCAAAACCTACAAGCTGAATCTTTTCGCCCTTGGCAAGTTCCTCTTTAAGAGTAGAGAATACTGCGTTTACTGCATGCTCGGCATATTTCTTTTCAAGGCCTTCTTTAGCAGCGATTGCGTTAATAAACTCTGTCTTGTTCATTTGAAATCTTCCTCTCTTTAAATTTTGTTATTATGAAATACATATATGTATATCATTTCATCATTTCTTTAGCTTCATCCCAAAGCTTGTCCAGCTCATTTATTGAAGCCTGTTTCATATCTATGCCTCTTTCAGAAGCCAGCTTTTCAACAACTGAAAAACGGGAGGCAAATTTATCTGTTGCAAGCGTCAGCGCTTCTTCTGAGTCAACGTCAATAAATCTTGAAACATTGACGCATGAAAACAGTACATCGCCGAGCTCTTCAAGTGAATTAGAGCTGTCCTTATTCTCAATAGCATCTTTCAATTCACCGATTTCTTCATAAAGCTTGTCTATTGCTCCGCCGATTTCAGACCAGTCAAACCCGGCTTTAGCGGCCTTGTGCTGAATCTTCTGAGCTCTCATAAGCGCCGGAAGCTCTCGCGGAACAGAATCTATTGAATCGGATACAGTATCCTGCTTTTTAGTTTTGCGCTTTATGGCATCCCAGTTATCAAGCACATCGTCAACGCCATTAACATTAACCGTACCGAAAACGTGAGGATGACGCTCTATCATTTTTTTTGCATTTTCATCAGCAACGTCGTCTATTGTGAAATTGCCTTTTTCCGTTTCGATCTGAGCGTGAAAAATAACCTGCATAAGAACGTCGCCCAGCTCCTCGCGAAGCATCGGAACGCTCTTTTTATTTATCGCTTCTATCGTTTCATATGTTTCTTCAATCAGGCTTTTGCGGATCGATTCGTGAGTCTGTTCAATATCCCACGGACATCCTCCGGGTGAACGAAGAAGCTTAATAACATTAACAAGATCGTAAAAATTATATTTTTCTTTAAACTCAAAATTATCTACCATATTATTTTACCCCAAAAATCCACGTTTTTCAAGTACTTTAGCAATTTTTTCTCCTTTTGGAAGCATATTTACATCATCTTTCGATATTGCTTTAACTAAAAGAAGCGAAATTATATATGCGAACGCCGCTGCAAATATTGCAATAAGCGTTGCTATGGTGCTTCCATTGATCCTAGATGCAGGATCACCGAAATCCTGAAGGAGAAGACCAAACACTTTATAACATCCGAGAGCAGCAAGACAGCTTATTGCCGCACATATAAGGGGCTTAAAGAATACCGACTTGAAATCAATATCAACATCCGTGATGCGGATAAGCATTATAACGTTTATCACAACCATTATTATATAACAGATAATAGAGCCGATCGGAGCGCCGTTAATATTTATTCTCGGATTGCCGACGAGTATGTAGTTTAGTATTATTTTAACTACAGCGCCTGCCACCATTGATTTCAGCGGAATATCCATTCTGCCGACCGCCTGAAGCATATTTGTTACAGGAGAAGACAATGCAAAAAGGAAAATTGCAAAACCGTAAGTAGCAAGAACACCCGCCGCAATAGGAACTACATCGCTTGCATTTGTCCCGTTATAAACAATGCTGAGTATAGGATTGGCAAGAACTCCGAGACCAAACCCAGCAGGAAGCGACACGAGCATAGTTATTCTGATAACTGATTCAATGGTGATTTTAGTAGATACTCTGTCCTTAATCGCCCATGCGGCGGAAAGAGCAGGAATTGCGCTGATTCCGAGAGTCATAGTAATAGTCGGAATCAGATTTTTAAAATCAAGTGCAGTACCGTATGCGCCGTAAAGATATGTTGCTATATCGCTGTCAAGAGTCTGCGATGCAGCAATCTGAGCCGAATACATATTTTTAATAACATCAGCATTAACAATCATTGCATGAGCGAGTCTGTTTTTGATAGTAATAGTATCAATAAGATTCGTAACGTTGAGAATAAGCGATCCTGCAGCAATAGGAAGCGCTGTAACAATAATCATTTTGCTCCAGCTTTTTGAAGACTGCGCTTCAGGTGAAGAAGCAAGCATAGCGTCTGTAATATGATCGCCGACGATTTTATGCCGTAAAATCAAAAACGCCAAACCAAGTAAAGTTCCTATTGTAACGCCGCTTATAGCTCCGGCGGCTGTAAAAGGATAAATAGCGCTGAGAGCTTCAGCCTTATTAGTTGCGATCTGACCGAATACGGGCTGACCGGATTCATAACGTTTAAGGCCGAATTTCATTATTATATTTGCAAACGTAAGTCCCAAAACAAGCTTTCCGAGAGCTTCAATAACCTGTGATATTCCAGTAGGAATCATATTGCTGAGTCCCTCATAATAACCTCTGAAGCTCGACATGCAGCAGCAGAAGAATACTGAAGGAGCAATAGCAAGAATACTTGAGAAATTATCGGGCGCTTTGATTACAAACTTTGAATAAGGATAAGCAATAGCCATTAAGAATATAGTAGCAACCATACCGGTCAGCAGAAATATCCTTCTTGCCGTGTGCATGATTACTCTTATATCCCGATAGTTTCCCAATGCTTTTTCCTGAGAAACGAGTTTTGATACTGC
Organism: Oscillospiraceae bacterium; assembly: GCA_902789095.1. Classification (GTDB taxonomy): domain Bacteria; phylum Bacillota; class Clostridia; order Oscillospirales; family Acutalibacteraceae; genus CAG-488. Next base: position 4,680 of record CADAMY010000046.1, read on the forward strand.
AACAGGCAAGCCTGCCATTGCAATTGCATATACAGGAGTATAAATTTCATAGGCCTGAGTAAAATACCCTCTGCCTACGCCTCCTATCAACGCAGTAAGCGGCATTTTATATAATGCGCCTATAACTTTAACCAGTACGGTAGCAGCTACAAGTATAAACGCACCGTTAAGCATAGACTGACCTTGTTTTTTGTTTTCTTCCATATAATCGCTCCATTGGTGGTAATTATCTAATTAATAATATCATAAATAAAGTGTTTTAGCAACAAAAATTTGTCAACCGATGAATTCTCTTAAAAGCGAATCCTTCGTCAGAAGTGATTCGTCAAAATATTCAAGACGTTCAAGAGCTTCAGAAAGTCTTTTTGCTTCATCAACATAAGGACTTTCTTCAGTGATATGGGATAAAAGCTCTCTTGCTTCATTTCTGAAAAGGCAGGGCTCAAACGGATGAAAAGTATTGATAAACTCCTGAGCGTTGCTCTTGAAAGGAAAAATGAATCTGTCTTCCCCTTTTCTGACTCCGCTCCAGAGAAAATACGTATGCTCAACATCTGAGCTTCTGAAATTATAATCCCTTATCATTCTTCTTACAAATCTGATGTTTCGTTTTGTCAGCAGCACCTTGCCGTTTACCGTAACACGAGAGGAAACGCTGATGTATATTTTAAAGATATGCTCAGAATCAATTCCCTGAGTTATAATAGGATTAAGAGCATGAATCCCTTCAACTATAACTACGCCGCCTTTTTTAAGTGAGAGCAGTTTACCACTTTCTTCCCTTCTGCCGGTGTTAAAATTAAATACCGGCAAAACAGCCTCTTTATTTTTTATAAGCGAATTAAAGCAATTCTTGATTAGAGGAAGATCAAGAGCAGTAATATTTTCATAATCCGGCAATCCGTCGGAGTTTATCGGAATATCGTCTCTGTTGAAATAAAAATCGTCAAGAGACATTATATATGCGTTTTTTCCTCTTGAAATAATGCCCTGAGCGATTTTACCCGCAGTAGTAGTTTTGCCCGATGAACTCGGACCTGCAAGCATTACAATATCTATATTATCGTTGTTAAGTATATTATCAACAGCAGCGTCAAGCTTACTTTGATACTCATTGATACAACTGAACATATAATCAACAGGGTCGTTTTTAACCGCTGAATTGATTTCATTAACAGAATAGTAGAGTTTCATAAAATCATCTCTTAAAAAACTTATTGTAAAATTCGTAAATTTTATCTTTTCTTTTAATTATTTCGTCAAACCTCGTATTATATTCATACGGATATTTATAATTAAATATTCTATCAATATTATTTACGCCGTATTCCTTGAGCTTTGTAACAGCGCCTGCTCCGACAGCAAGAACAGTATGACATTCTTCCATCATAAACACGTTATAAAGACATTCTCTGCCCGGTTTGCACCAGCCGACATTTTCAAGATTTCCGAGACTTCTTGACTGACGGTACATATAATACGGCATATATCCGGCTTTAGTAAATATGTCCTGAGCAGTTGTAAGCATTCGGTTTACCGTTTCACCGCTCTCGACTTCCCTTTTGCCCGTTACAAGATTTGACGAACGCTTCAACGCAAGAGTATGAAGAGTAATGTTTTCAGGATTCAGGGAAATTGCAGTATCTAAAGTATTGCAGAAAGAATCATAAGTATCGCTAGACAGTCCAGCTATAAGATCCATATTTATATTATCAAATCCCGCATTTCTTGCCATTTCAAAAGCTTTTAGTGTCTGCACGGAATTATGACGTCTTCCGATAGCATTCAGCACATCGTCATTAAAAGTCTGCGGATTGATACTGATTCGGCTGACTCCTGACTGTTTGAGGGTTGATAATTTATCTTCAGTAACCGTATCTGGTCTTCCGGCTTCTACGGTATATTCCCTGATTTTTGATAAATCAAAGCATTTATTGATAACTCCGCATATTTTAAAAAGCTGATCGGCAGAAAGCGTAGTAGGCGTGCCGCCGCCCCAGTAAACTGATTCAAGTCTGAGTTTAAGTGCAGAAGCTATCTGAGCGGTATATTCAAGTTCTTTGCAGAGATTATCAACATAATCGGGAATCAGTTTCTTTGCCTGTTCAACAGAGTGAGATACAAACGAACAGTAATTGCATCTTGACGGACAAAACGGAATAGAAATATACAGACTGAACGAATCAGCATCAGAAAGAGAAATGATTTTCTCTTCAGCTTTTGCTACAGCATAGGCAAGCTCAGCTTTATCAGGAGCGACAAGAAGATCCTCTTTAAAATATCGCAGAGCTTCTTTATCGCCGTTTTCATTGATAAGCGTAGTCATCAGCTTTGACGGACGAACTCCCGTTAATATTCCCCATTTCGGAACATAAGCGAGAGAATCAGATAAAATATGAAAAAGCATAATCATCATCTGCTTTTCACATTCATGCTCAGATTCATCGGCTGAAATTACTTTTTTATCTGAACATATAGTGCCAGAATTATTAAACGAAACTGTAATTACAAAATTATCATCATTTTGACTCAGTTCAGTAACTACAATCAAGTCATCTTCTCCGTCATAGTCTCTGCGTGCAGAAATCTTTTCAAAAGGAAAAAATACCCTGCAGAGGTTTTCGGCTTCATAATGAAATTTGTGATCAATTATTCTCAGAATCATAGTTTATCAGCTTTTCAAGTTGTTTTATAAATTGTTCGTTCTGTTCTTCGGTTCTTTTAGATGGTCCTTTTATTCTGCCGCCTGCCATACGAATTTTCTTTGACACATATCTTGAAAAAAGAAGTTCATCAATATTCTTATTATTATAAATTAGACCATTCTGATTTATAGCTCTTGCTCCCCTCGCCAGACACATTGCAGCAAGTCCGTAATCCTGCGTCACAGCAATATCATCTTTGCCGATCAGATTTACGAGCTTGAAATCGACACTGTCTGCACCTTTTTCAACCGTAATGGTTTTGGCACCTTTTTTATTGAATACATGAGCCGTATCACAGATTATTATACATTCGATATTATGCTTTTGTGCTGTCGCAGCAGTAATATCAACTACAGGACAACCGTCAGCATCTATAAAAATTTTCATTTATCTCTTGAAACAGGCGTTGTATTGTTTTACCCACGCGTTGACGGCTTTAGGATTATATACCTTAGGCATTGCGGAAACTACTGCTGATGCAGCTCCGATCTCTTTTATCATTCTGAGGACTTTCTTCATAACAACCGGGTTTTTGTATACTCCCGTAAGTTTTGTTTTGATATCGTCCATTTTTATTCCGCTGAAAAGAGAAACGAGACTTGTATCATCAGCGCCTATCGTCATATCGTCAGCGGTGAGTATCCCGTTGTCAAATATGTAATCAAGGTCATCGCCGCTGAGCCTTGTAAGCATAAGCTTTACGCAGGCAAGAGGCGCAAGACCGTTGCCGAGTTTTTTATAGAATCCGCGCTGATATTTCCATAAAACGTCAGCAGAAAACGAATCCGTTTTATCATTAATTATAGTATAAGCGAGAATTTCTGCAGCTTTCAGGCAATTAGCTATGCCTGAGCCGATTATCGGTACGGGCATAAAAGCGCTGTCGCCAATAGCGGCATAACCGTCGGCAACCATAACGCCCAACGGCTGACGAACGCAGATATTGACGAACTGGCCGCCTCTGACAAGCTCAGTGCCGAGACTCGGATTGAATGAACGAAGGTATGTGAGCGCTTCTTCAACGTCATTCAAATCAATAGGAGTGAATCTGCCGATTAAAACGTCAGTATGATTCTCTTCATCGGCAACCCAGTATATACCGAGGTGATTCTGATGAAACAGGCAGACCTTGAAATTATCTTCATCTGTCGTCTCAGCAGCTTTATTGTAAAATCCTCTGTAAACGTAAAACTGCTCAAAATCAGATATATTATTCTGTATGCCGAGATACTCGGGAAGATTCATTCTGACAGGTGAATTAAGTCCCGCAGCATCTATTACAAGATCGGCATATATAACTCCGTCTTTTTCGGTTTTGATACCGGCAACGCGGTTGCCGAGCATAATGGGATAAAGAACAGGATTTTCGTATTCGAATTTTACTCCGCAGGTTTCCGCATAAGATATTATATGATTATATATTTCTTTTCTTTCCATCTGAATCTCAAGCTGATCCTCGGGAACGTGCTGACGAAGAGGAGTTTTCATTGACGGAGAGTAGAAAGTCATATCATTTTTGAGCTTATATTTATCTTCATCGGGCATACCCATACCAACGGCAAAAAGACCTTTTCGATCAAAAATGTCGGTCCAGTCATATCCCATATCTTCTCTTTTATTCTTTTCATAAACGGTTACGTCGTATCCGTTTCTTGCAAGAATGGCGCCGGCTGCAATGCCGCCGTGTCCTCCGCCGGCAACAATAATCTTTTTACCCATAATCATAACTCCTTTATATAATCGAGCCATTTATCTGTAATGGCTGAAATATTATTTGTTTCAAGAATTTTTCTGCTGTTTAATGATAATTTTTCTGCAAGGCTGTCATCAGACAATATCCTGATAACCGCATCAGCAATTTCTTTATATGACCCGGTATTAACAAGCAATCCGTTTTCTTCGTCTGTAATCAGCTCTTCCGGTCCCATTTTGCATCTCGTTGACACGCAGGGAGTACCAACAGCCATAGCTTCCATAAGCACGTTCGGCATTCCTTCATAATCGGAAGAAAGCACAAATACGCTGCCCTGAGCTACTTTTTTAACTGCCTGAGAATCATTTCCCGGAAGAGAAACAAATTCCGTTAAACCTTTTGAATCAATCAGATTCTCAAGATTTTTCCTTTCTTCGCCCTCGCCGAAAATAACAAGCGAATAATCAGGAAATAACTCGTGAATAACGGCAAAAGCTTTAATAAGCAAATCAAATCTTTTCTGTTTATTAAGTCTGCCGATACCGTAAATTATTTTTTCTCTTTTATCACTCGGAGAAATCTCATAAACCAGCGGATTAAAAACTGCATTCTGAATGACGCATCCCTTTTTCAATACAGATTTCGGGTAATACTCTGCGCTTTCATAAGTCTGAAAAACAAAACCGTCAAGCAATACAGCGCTAAATTTTTTTATAATCGAATTCAATTTATCAGATTTATATCTATAAGGGTTGTTCCTTTCAGTTCCGATTGATTTAGTTTTCGTAAATAAAGCGGAAATCAATCCGTAAGAATTCATAACGGTACTCATACATATAAGGCAGTCAAGATTTCTCGACTTTATTTTACGTCTTATTTCAAAGGCTCTGCTGATACAGCCGAAAACTCTTTTAGCGGAAAGGTTTTTCGGAATCTCTTTTAAATCCATATCATAAAGAGACACACCCTCGTCCGGAGTGTAAAATTGATTTTCAGAATCAAAAGTTATTATTTCAACAGCTTCTCCTTTTTTAACCATCTGAGAAGCTAATTGACAACAGGCGCGTTCTGCGCCGCCGGATGTAAGTGACTGTATCAAAAAGCCGATTTTCATATATAGAATCCTTTACTTATTTGTATTATATAATTTTGTACTCTCAAGAGCTTTGCAGAAAGGTACGCCGAGAATATAGCAAATTACGAGTTCGCCAAAACCGACAGTAAGCATATTCATAAGATAAGCGGTAAACGTAAAATCTGCAAAAGAGAATCCGTACTGCGCTTCCGGAACGGCGATAAGAATATCAAGACCGACGATAACGGCATTGAAAATCAACGGGAAGAAAGCTGAGAGCAGCGGCAGATTTTTAAATCGTATGTTTCTTGCGGCTCTTGAGCAGATAGCTGCAAGTAATGTTGCAAAGGTACCGAGAATAACATCTACCATACCGAACGGACTGCTGAAATTTGCAATCAAACAACCAATTGTGAGTCCGGGAATCGCCGCCGGAGTAAGAACAGGAAGAATGGTAAGAGCTTCTGATACTCTGAATTGAATACTGCCGAAAGAAATAGGCGCCAAAAAATAAGTAAGCGCCGCATAAAGCGCAGCAATAATAGCCGCCTCGGCAATGTAACGGGTGGTTTTTGCTTTTGTGTTCATTTTTAGATCTCCTTAGTTTTATTTAAGGTCAGGATGGTTTCGAACTGACCGTGGAAAGATAAAAGATGCCTTCAATAATCAATCCGCTATTTAAATTACAAAAGGCAATACTTTCCATAAAATTTATTTTATCATAATTTTTGAATTTATTCAACTGTTATTTTACAATTATATAACCGTAAAATATAAAAAATCGGGACAGCAAAGGCTGCCCCGTCATTTCTGAAAATATCAGAATTTAATTTTGAAGTTTCTGATTTCAAACGGTTTTGCAGTAAATTCAATTCTGTTGCCGCTGAAATCAATCGGCTCATCGTTGCGTTCAATAAGATCGCATTCAGCCGCATAGGAAATATCCTTGAAGAGAGTTAGAACTGCGTTTGTAGTTCTTCCAGTCTTTTCAACCATACGGACGATGTAAGCATCCTCTTCTTCACACTTTTTAACCGCTTCAAGCGTGATATTATCGCAGTCAAGCGTAATGAATGAACCTGTATCAGCCATCTCGCCGCTATCGCCCATCTCAACTTTAACAAGCGGATGATTAATTTCAAGACCTCTTGTCAGAGTCTGCGCTCTCTTCCAAGTATCCTTATGCGGATAGATTGAATATGTGAAATAATGGTCGCCTCTATCAGACGTCGGATCCGGCTTGATGGGAGCTTTAAGAAGGGTAAGAATCATCTTATGCTCGTTTACTTCGTGACCGTATTTGCAGTCGTTGAGAAGCGATACGCCGTAATCTTCATCAGACATATCGATCCAGTTATGAGCATTAACTTCAAACTTGGCTTTGTCATACGGATTATATCTGTAAGAACAGCATTCCATCGTGGCGTAAGCTATATCTCTTGTGTAATTCTTCGTCTGAAGGTCAAGATCAAAGAATACCTTGAGGAGTTTCTGATCCTCATGCCAGCTTATATGAGTGTCAAAGTCGATTCTGTCAAGATCATTGTAAATAATGATGTTCTGATGAATAACTGACTTAAGAACTTCTTTTTCAATGGAAATCATCGTGTAGACGTCGCCTGCAACGATATCTTTAACAACACCGTCTTTAAGTTCATACTCTCTGTCTACATAAGTAGCAACTATATCCCATGCATCGTATCCGCCGGGCATATCTTCAAACAATCTGAAATCATTGCCCTTGCCGCCTGCCGAGAGAACTTCACGATTATTGGCTTTATCAAAGATCGAAACAAGTGTCGCGTTTTCGTTAAGAACGAGACGGAAACGGTCATTCTCGATCATTTTTCCGTTTGACTCGTCATATCTCTTAGCTTTATCAGAAGCAACGCTGTAATAAACTTTATAGCCGACAGCAGGAATATCTTTTGCGATAAACATAAGTTTCTTTTCGCCGTTGAGTTTTGTATAAACCTGGGTCGGAACTAAATTTCCGTTTTCGTCGAAAATATCAACGTCGGCATAATCAAGCTCAACCTTTGAAGTAGAAGCAACACCAAGAGAATTGAACAGAGCAAAGGGCTTGCCTATATTCTTATCAAAACCGATGTGTTCGGCTATTACTGCAAGAGCTTCGTCACGAATCTTTTCACCTGTTGCGATAACTTCATCATAGATTCCCATAAGCTTGCCGAAAACTTCGGTGATATGAGTTCCGGGAAGCGAGTCATGGAACTGGTTGGTAAGTATCTTTCTCCATGCAAGAGCGAGCTCTTCAGTCGGATATTCATAACCATAGCTTTCAGCAATTACCGCATACATCTCTGCCTCTCTGAAAAGGTTCTCGCAGTAACGGTTGGCTTTTTTGAGAGCAGCTTTAGTTGTATGAACGCCTCTATGCTCTTCAAGATACAATTCATCTTTCCACGTTGTTATTCTGTCACCGGCCTTTATTGCCTTCTGACGCATATTTTCAAGAGATTCCTCGATCTTGCAAGCTTTAGTTTCGGGAAGTCCGGGAAAGTTTTTATATCTCTTTACGTATTCAAGCATCTCGTTGTCGACTCCGCCGCCGCCGTCGCCCCAGCCGTAGCAGTACATTGACTCGCCGACAGTGTCTTTTTCTGAGAATTTGATCCAGTTGGTCTTCAATGAATCAGGCTCCATCGATCCGATGAAATGCGTCGGAGGAACTGCTGCAAATACTTTTGTTCCGTCAGGACCTTCCCACCAGAAAGCATTGTAAAGCCACGGATTAGTATCGTTCCAGATACCCATTTTATGAGTAACAAAATATTCCATTCCGGCTTTTTTCATTATCTGCGGCATACAATAGCTGTTGCCGAAAACGTCAGGAAGCCAGCAGGTCTTAGGAGTAACGCCAAACCATTTTTCAGCGTATCTTACACCGTGAAGGAACTGGCGAACAAAACTTTCGCCGGATATGATGTTGCAGTCAGGCTCTACCCACATACCGCCGATATATTCCCATCTGCCCTCTTTAACTCTCTGCTGAACCTGTTCAAAGAGGTTGGGATAATGAATTCTCATCTCTTCATACATACCTGCCTGGCTCTGTGAAAAGATGAAATCAGGATACTGTTCCATAAGACGAAGCATCGTAGCGTGAGTTCTGCCGACTTTACGGACAAACTCTTTATA
>CADAMY010000047.1 GCA_902789095.1 Oscillospiraceae bacterium
TACAAGCTCGCCGGTAAGAGCGTTTACAACAGGACGGGAAAGAGTTGCGCCTTCAAGTCTGTCAGAAAGTGAAAGCTTTTTGTTGTATTTGTATCTGCCCACACGGGAAATATCATAACGGTATGGGTCAAAGAAAAGGTTGTCTATATAAGCCTTTGCTGTTTCAAGAGTGGTGGGTTCGCCCGGACGAAGCTTTTTGAATACTTCCATAATGGCTTCTTCAGTGTTGCGGGTTTCGTCCTTTTCAAGGGTTGCTTCGATTTTTGGATCATAACCGAAAAACTCGCGGATATCATCATCAGAGCTTAAACCGAGGGATCTGATAAATGTGGTAATGAATATCTTTCTGTTTTTGTCAATACGGACATAGAAAAGATCGTTGATATCTGTTTCATATTCAAGCCACGCGCCTCTGTTAGGTATAACAGTATTGGTGTAAAGCTCGATACCTGTCTTATCATGGGTCATATCATAATATACGCCCGGTGAACGAACAAGCTGAGAAACAATAACTCTCTCTGCGCCGTTGATGATGAACGTGCCGCTGTCTGTCATCAGCGGGAAATCGCCCATATACACTTCGCTCTCTTTAACTATACCGGTTTCCTTGTTGCGAAGTCTTGCTCTGACACGCATGGGAGCCGCATAAGTAGCGTCACGCTCTTTGCACTCTCTTACGGTATACTTGGGCTCATCGTCCATTCTGTAATCGATGAACTTCAGAATCCAGTTGCCTGTGTAGTCCGTAATATCGGCGATATCTCTGAATACCTCTTTCAGACCGACGTCAAGGAACCACTTGTAGGAATCCTTCTGAATTTCAATAAGATTAGGCATATCCATAACCTCATTGATTTTGCTGAAGCTTTTTCGCACCCTTTTTCCGTTAACAACGGAAGTCATCTTCACCATTGATTAACCACTCCGTTTCTTTATGATTTCGTCCATGATTTATGGTGAGTAAATCAGATTTTTCGGTATTTTTGTATGATTTTTACATAACAATAAATACCGATAGACATATAATTCCATTCTATTAGTCATATCATTCTACTACAACACTTTTCAAATGTCAAGAAAAACTTTGTAAAAATTATAAATTTTTTTCTGCTCAGTATTTTTACAGCGGTTATTATTGCAAATCATCAATAAACGTCTTTATAAATTGCATATAAATACATATTTTGATTGTATTCCGGATTCTCGGCTATTCAATTTTTCTATATCATGCTATTTATTATAAATATTAGACATATCTTATCATTTATAATATAATTGAATCAAGAAAGAAGGGATTGAAATGTCAGATATTATTAGATATAAGCATATCGGATTTTTAAAATTTGCTGTATTGCTCGTTATGATTTTTGCCGTAATTATTTCTGTTTGTCCGGTCTTTGCTCAGGCGGAAGAAAGCGGAAATGAGCTAACACCTGTTTTTGATACCGATTCGATTTTTAACGATTACGAAAAAATAATTTACGGCTTTGATGATATCGAATCACTAAAAGCGGATTTTGAAAACCCGGAAAATCTGCCTTCCTTAATAGTAAACGGTACTCAGATCAGCATTAAAGATAAAGGAAATTATAATGTAATAATTTTCGGCGACGCTGACTGCGACGGAATAATTGACGCGCGTGACGCTGTACTCGCGCAATGTTTTACAGAAGGAATGCTGACACCCGAAAAGCATCAGGAATATGCTGCCGACTGCAATCACGACGGAAAAACTGATAAAAACGACGTTTATCTGATGCAGATGTCGGGAGTATTCACCGCAGAAATCAATCAGAAAGAATTTTATAAAGTACCGGAGTCCGACACGCTCGTAGTATATTTTTCGGCTACAAGCACTACAAAAACTCTTGCGGAATACGCCGCTGAATATCTGAATGCAGATATTTATTCGATCACTCCGGAAGTCCCCTACTCAGCCGAAGATATAGCGTATTACACAAACTGCCGAGCTGACCGTGAACAAAGCGACCCGACAGCAAGACCGCAGATAAAAGATCTGCCGCTTAATATAAACAGCTACGACACGATCATACTCGGCTATCCTATATGGCACTCTCAGGCGCCGAAAATAGTTTACACTTTTCTTGAAAGCTTTGATCTGACAGACAAAACGATTCTTCCGTTCTGCACGTCTCACAGCAGTCCCCTCGGCTCAAGCGCCCAGAACCTTCACTCCGCCGCTTCGAGTGCAAACTGGCTGGCAGGCATGAGATTTGCCGCAGGCACAAGCAGTCAGACTATATCCGACTGGCTTGACGAAAATGGGATCGAGCCTTATCAGCCTCAGCCGGAAAATGACAGAATAATAAATATCACGGTCAACGGTAAAGAATTCAAAGCAGAGCTTTATGAGTGCGCCGCTGCGGATGAAATACTGGAAATGCTGCCGATGACGATAAATATGAGCGAGCTTAATTCAAACGAAAAATATTACTGGCTGAGCAAAAATCTGACTGTCAACAATCAAAGAGTCAACTATATAAACGAAGGCGATCTTATGATTTACAGTTCAAACTGTCTTGTACTTTTTTACGACAGCTTTTCAACGTCCTACAGCTATACGCCTATCGGAAGAATCACTGACACCTCCGGATTAAAAAACGCAGTCGGTACCGGCTCAGCGGCAGTAACATTTTCAAAATAAAACCACTTTATTCGATTTAAAATATCGTGATAAAAGAAAAACGCAGGATTTTCGTCCTGCGTTTTTGCTGTAAGTATCAAACTTATTTAAGCTCAACCTTTGCGCCAACTTCTTCGAGTTTAGCTTTGATTTCTTCAGCTTCGTCCTTGGATACAGCTTCTTTAACAGCCTTGGGAGCGCCGTCAACGAGAGCTTTTGCTTCTGCAAGTCCAAGACCTGTGATGTCTTTAACTGCTTTAACAACCTTGATCTTCTGAGCACCTGCTTCTGCAAGAACAACGTCAAACTCTGTCTTCTCTTCTGCTGCTGCGGGGCCTGCTGCAGGACCTGCTGCTACAACTGCTGCTGCAGCTGATACGCCGAATTCTTCTTCTACTGCTTTAACGAGCTCTGAAAGCTCAAGAACTGAGAGTGTCTTTAACTCTTCAACGATTGCTGTAATCTTTTCTGATGCCATGATAGTCATCCTCCTAAATTTAAAATTGTTTTAATTAATTGATCGGGCAATAATTATGCCTCTGCAGGAGCTTCTGCTCCTTCACTGTTTTTGTCAGCAATAGCCTGAACCGCTCTTGCAAAAGATGCGATAGGTGCGCTGAATACATTTGCAACCATAGAAAGCAATACTTCTCTTGAAGGAAGGGTTGCAAGTTCCTTGATTTTGTCAAGTGAAATAACTTCGCCGTCAAGATAACCTGACTTGATGTTGAAGCTCTCAATCTTTTCTGCATACTTGTTGAGAACTCTTGCTGCCGCAACATAGTCTTCATTGCTTGTTGCGATAGCTGTTGTACCTTCAAGAACGCTTGTCATGCTTTCAAGGTTTGTGTCTTTGATAGCAAGACCGAGAAGAGTGTTTTTAACAACTGTGTATTCAACACCTGCTTCACGAAGCTCTTTACGCATCGCTGTATCGTCGGCAACTGTGATGCCTTTGTACTCAACGATAACGCCTGCAACAGATTTTGAAATTCTGTCTGCAACCTGAGCAACTACCTGCTTTTTCTGTTCCAATACGCTTGCGCTTGGCATTTTTGTTTCACCTCTTTAACAAAGATTGTGCTTAAATACAAATCCCTGCCCACAAAACCGCAGGCAGGGAGAAACCATACAAAATTATCAATCAAAGATATTGTATGTCCTAACCTCGGCAGGTGGGTAAACCGTTATGCATAAAGCACCTGCTGTCTTAAGTCAAAGAACAGCTTAATTATTATACAGCATAACCGAGGTTATGTCAAGTATTTTTTATTATTCAGCAGAAACTGAAGCCTTTGCAGGGTTGATGCGGACACCGGGACCCATTGTTGTAGCAAGTACGCAGGATCTGATATACTGACCCTTTGCTGCTGCGGGCTTAGCTTTTTCAACTGCTGTGATAAGAGTGCCGTAGTTTTCCATCAGTTTTTCAGCGCCGAAGGAAACTTTGCCTATCGGACAGTGAATGATGTTTGTTTTGTCAAGACGGTACTCGATTTTACCTGCCTTAGCTTCTTCAACAGCTTTGGCAACGTCGGGTGTAACCGTACCTGCCTTCGGGCTGGGCATAAGGCCACGGGGACCGAGGATTTTACCGAGACGACCTACAAGACCCATCATGTTGGGCGCTGCGATTGCAACGTCAAAATCAAGGAATCCTTCGCCCTGGATTTTTGCAACAAGATCTTCAGCGCCAACGATCTCAGCGCCTGCGGCAGCAGCTGCTTCAGCAGCTTCGCCCTTTGCAAAAACTGCAACTCTTACGCTTTTACCTGTTCCGTTCGGAAGAACAACAGCGCCTCTGACCTGCTGGTCAGCATGACGTGAGTCAACGCCGAGACGGATATGCATTTCAACTGTTTCATCAAATTTAGCTGAAGCAGTTTTGATTACTGTTTCAAGAGCCTCCATCGGCTCGTAAAGCTTACTTCTGTCAACAAGCTTTGCGCTTTCGACATATTTCTTACCATGTTTCATTTGTTATTTACCTCCCAAATAAGTGGTTAATCGGATTTTTCCTCCCACCAGGGAGCATTAGTCCACTACAGTAACGCCCATGCTTCTTGCAGTACCAGCGATCATGCTCATAGCTGATTCGATGTTTGCTGCGTTTAAGTCAGGCATTTTCTGTTCTGCGATCTTTCTAATCTGCTCACCGGTAATTGTTGCAACCTTTGTTTTGTTGGGAACACCGGAACCGCTCTCGATTCCGCAAGCCTTCTTGATAAGAACGGCAGCGGGTGGAGTTTTAGTAACAAAGGTGAATGTACGGTCTGCATAAACTGTGATAACAACAGGGATGATGAGACCTGCATCGTTCTTTGTGCGCTCGTTGAATTCCTTTGTGAACGCCATGATGTTTACGCCGTGCTGACCCAATGCAGGACCAACGGGCGGAGCCGGGGTTGCTTTGCCGGCGGGGATCTGAAGCTTAATAAAGCCTACAACCTTCTGAGCCATTTTTTGCACCTCCAAAAATATGTGGTTATGGCGGAGCACCTGAAAAAATTTATGCTCCTCCCACAGGGGGCATACGCCCCATGCACTCTAATCAGCGCATATAATTAAACGGCACATCCGTTAATTATCAGTGTGTTAATCGGTGATCGGTTCAACCTGGTCAAGCTCAAGCTCAACCTTAGTCTCCTTACCGAAAAGAGCTGAAACCGTAACCTCGACAATGTTGTTGTCAATGTCGATCCTTTCAACTCTGCCTGTGAAGCCTTCAAAGATTTCATCAACGATATTGACCGTATCGCCGACCTCATAATTGACTTCAACAGTGCGTTTTTCAACGCCGAGACGGTAAACTTCTTCCTCTGTGAGCGGAGTCGGCTTGCTTTCGGGGCCTACGAAGCCCGTAACACCTCTGGTGTTTCTTACAACAAACCATGCCTCATCGCTTATAACCGGAAGATCGTTATCGTCCATAGTAACAGCCATTTTGACCATTACATAACCGGGAAAAAGCTTGCGCTCATACTCTTTTGTCTTGTCTTCCCTGACCTCGGTAACGGTCTCTGTGGGAATTTTGACTTCAAGAATCTGATCCTGCATTTTTCGGTTTTCTGCAACTTTTTCTATGTTGCCGGCTACTTTGTTTTCGTAGCCCGAATAGGTATGAACAACATACCACCTGGAGTTAATAGACATTGCTTTTCCTCCGAAAATCAGCCAAATTTAATTAGTCAGCAGCTGCCTGAGTTGTTTCTGCTTCCGTCGCGGCCTCTGTTGCAGCTTCTGCTGCTGCCTCGGTTGTTGCCTGAGCAGCCTCATCAGCATCTGCTGTTTCTGCATCGGCATCAGTTGTTCCTTCAGCGTCTTGAGTTTCGCTCGTTGATGTCTTTGATGCGAGACTTTCAAGTCCGTCAACACCTCTGGAAAGACACCAGTCAATAGCAAATACTGCAAGTCCGATTACAATGATTGCTACGAGAACAACCGCCGTACTTTTAAGGACCATCTTTGCACCGGGCCAGGTGATCTTTTTAACTTCACCTTTGAAATCCTTACCGAACTTTGCAAACCAGGCGCCTATACGCTTGAAGATGTTTCCCTTTTTAGCTTTGGGAGAACCTGCGCTTTTAGCCTTAGCAGCTTTTTCAATCTTTTCAGCAGCTTCGGATTTTTCATTTTTTGCCATGATAACTACCTCCGCTTACTTCGTTTCTCTGTGGAGAGTGTGCTTCTTGCAGAATCTGCAGTACTTGTTCATCTCCAACCTGTCCGGTGTGTTTTTCTTGTTTTTCATCGTGTCATAGTTGCGCTGTTTGCACTCAGTACACGCAAGGGTAACTTTTACTCTCATATCGGCACCTCCGTTTATCCGGGTCATCCCGGGATTTTAGCCTCCCTCTCGTTAAAAGCTCTACCCTATAAGCTTTCAAATAAGGGCACAAAAAAAGAACCCTCTTTAAGAGGTACAAGAATTATAACACGCCCGTATATCTTTGTCAAGCGTTTTTTATTATTTTTTTCTGAAACACAAATTGCGTATTTTGATTGACTTTGAAATAAAAAAATGATTAAATATATATTATAGTATAACTCATCGAAAGGATGAACGCAATGCTGCTGGTTCAGACAAATGCCTGCGCGAGAGGATTCGGCGATTTTGAAAGTATAAGGCTTCTTGCCGAAGCGGGATACGACGCTATTGACTTTTCGTTATCGGGATTAAGAGACGATAATCACATATTAAACAGTGACGAATACAAAAATTATGCCGCAAAGCTCATGGAAGAGGCAAATCGCAATAATATTTTTTTCACTCAGGCTCACGCGGTTTACGGGCTTGACGAGAGCGACGAGGAAGCCTCATATAATTTATATGTAAAGAAAAATTCGAGAGTTCTTGAAGTTGCGGGGCTTCTCGGAATCGAAACGGTCGTTTTCCATCCACTGTGCCCGAAAAAATATTTGGGCAATGAAGAATACAACTATCACGCAAATATGAAATATTTCAGGCACATGCTGAAAGTCGCCGAAAAATATGGTGTAAAAATTGCCGTTGAAAATATGTTCACAAGTGACAAACGAGTTCACGTTCTGCGTGGAAGCACCTGCTCGAATCCTTATGAGCACGCTTATTACGTTGACTCTATCGGGAGCGATATGTTTGTTGCCTGCCTTGACGTAGGCCACACGAGCCTTGCGGGCAGAGAAGCTCAGGACAGCATACGAGTGCTCGGCAAAAGGCTTCAGGCTCTTCACATCCACGACAATGATTATCACGACGATATGCACACTCTGCCGGGGCTGAGTGAAATGAACTGGGACGAAATCACAAAAGCACTTGCGGATATTGGTTACAGCGGAAATTTCACGTTTGAGACAGACTGCTTCTTTGATTCCTTCCAGGATGATATTGAGCTTGAAAGAGCAGCACTGAAGCTCTCTGAGCTGATCGGCAGACGCTTGATAGATAAAATTGAAAAGTATTCTGCAAAGTAAAGCCGTTGAAATATATAAAATAAGTCACAACTTTGCTGCAAAATCAACAATTTTTAAAAAAGCTATTGCATTTTTAATCAAATAGCGTTAAAATAAGCATAAGGAATATAATTCCCGAAACAATATTTGTTATAAGGAGGACTTCTTCATGAGTGATCAGGCTATTGAAGCACTTTGCGAAGTTGCATTAAAGATTCTCAGTATCGATTTTGTTAACCCCATTTCTGAGGTTATGATTCATTTACTTGACAAAATCGACCTTAACGCAATCGTTTCGTTTGTTCTTGGTTTTATTAACAAATAATTGATCAGCGTTTACCGGCAGGCTCTTTAGCCTGCCGGTTTTATTTTTGTTTTATTGAATAGTTATCGTGTCGCCGTTATCTATGATTTTCACAAAATGCGGATGCTCATGACCCGATAAGTTCGGCTTATGGAAGGTAAGATACAATCCGTCGCCGCCCTCAAAAATCATACCGTGTCCGCCGTCGTCATCAATTATCGGAGCAAGATGCTCAAATTCATTTCTGATGCTGCCGCCGCTGAAACGGACAAGACATTCGGCGTACTGACCATTTATAAACGTTGACCAAATCATTAGTAGAGTTCCGTTTTTTGTTCTGAACATAAAGGGGCCGTCGGTGACGTAATGTTCGCCGTCAGGCTTCTTTTCTATATAATATGGCTCGGACGCTCTGAAAAGAGTTTTCGGCTCGCCGACAGCTTTCTTTAAATCATCGCTTAACTGCTGATAACATACTGCGCCGTCAATTATCTGAGTATGCTCGTGGCTGAAAACGATATACGGAGTTCCGTTTTCAACGTAAAACGTGCCGTCAAGACATTCCTGATCAGGCGGTGTGACCGCTCCCCTGCTGTGCACCTTAAAAGGACCAAGCGGATTATCCGCAGCCAGGATATACGTGCCTCTCAACCCGTTTTTCTGAGTAAACGTTGCAAAAAGATAATAGTTATCTTTATATTTGTGAACTTCCGGCGCCCAGTTTACGCCTTCGTTCATTCCGTTTTTTTCAGAATCGAAGCACTCAACAGGCTCGCTCCAGTTTTCAAGGTCGTCAGAAACGTAAACGTCAAAACCTTTCACATTTATTCCGAACGAAGCCGCTCTCGTGCCGTACATATAATACTTTCCGTTTTCCGTTAGTATAAACGGATCTCTGATATTAATTTCATTGTTCCTCAGCATGCTGATCCTCCTCATATCAATCGGGTGACGCGTCTTTATGCGGGCAGTTTTCGGCAATCATATCTATCAGATTATCGGCAGTTACAAGCTCGTCGACGTCAAGACTGCCGATATCCACGGCAAAAATATCACGGCTGCATTCATACCTTTGAGAAACGTAACCGTAATCCGCAAAATCTTCGGCATTTTTCGGGTCCGTATTATACAGAAGACCTATCGAACATCCGAAAGAATATAAAAATGAAATTATTAAACTTATCAATCTTTTAAAGAACATAACAACCCACCCATCCGTTTTTTTATAATACCATAATTCTGATTCTATATCAACATCAAAAATCTTTACTGCGCCGAAAAAATGTGATATTATTTAAAAAAAGCAATAGGAGAGGAAATTATGTTTACGAGGATAAAAGCGTTCTTTATGTCGCTGATAATGCTTATCACTGCGGCGTTCCCGTCAATTTTCGGCAGTACAAACAAAAACGTTCAGGAAGAATCGCTGATACGGCCCGAAACGTGGGCGGCTGTTGACGGGCTTGGCAGAACTCTGCCGTGCGCAGGCGAAGTGAGGGATAAAAACGATCAGAAGTTTGCAGCTATGTTTTACTGGACGTGGCACACGAAGCACGCAAATAATCTTAAAGCAAAAAACGTTACGGAGATACTTAAAGAGCATCCGGAAATAGCGCACGATTTTGACTCTCCCTTATGGGAGTCTGAAAGCTTTTATGCAAACGGCAGACCGTTTTACTGGGGCGAGCCTATTTGGGGCTATTACTCAGACAGGGATGAATACGTGATAAGAAAGAATGCCGAGCTTCTTGCCGATGCCGGAGTTGACGTTATTATCTTTGATGCTACAAACGGCACGCTGACGTGGGACGAAGACTGCCTGAAGCTTTTTGAAGTATTTGAAAAAGCAAAACAGGACGGAGTGAACGTTCCTAAAATGGCATATATGCTCCCGTTTAATTCCGGCAATGATTCTAAAATCTCACTCAAACATTTATATGATGAAATATACTCGAAAGGTCTGTACAAAGATCTTTGGTTTATGTGGGACGGAAAGCCCCTGATAATGGCCCATTCCGACGCGCTCAATAAGCGTGACAAGCACGAAAAAGAGATCCTGAACTTTTTCACTTTCAGAAAGAATGAACCGACGTATTTCAGTAAAGATACCCGTTACCGCAAAAAGACGTGGGGCTGGTGCAGCAGCTATCCGCAGACTAAATTCGGCAAATCGTGGAACGGCAGGATTGAAGAGATGTGCGTTTCCATTGCTCAGAATGCGGCAGACGGACGCCTTGCGGCTATGAATTCAGGCGGCAGTGTTCAGGGAAGAAGCTTTACTCACGGCGATTACTCATACACTTACTCATACGCAGGCAAAGATATTACCGTTGATAAAAACATCGAAAACTCATATTTTTACGGTCTTAATTTCCAGCAGCAGTGGGACTATGCCATCGAATGCGACCCGGATATGATTTTTATTGACGGCTGGAACGAATGGCTTGCGGGCAGATGGAGCGAATGGGAAGGCACGGTTAACGCTTTCCCCGATCAGTTCAGCGATGAATTCAGCCGTGATATCGAGCCGTCAAACGGAGCGCTCAAAGATCATTATTATTATCAGCTCGTTTCAAATATCCGCAGATTCAAAGGCATTTCGCAATCCGTGATTGAAGAAAACGGCACGAAAACATATTATCATTATACAAACAGCACGCTGCCCAGGGACTGCGGATGCTGGATTGACCGCCATTATACTTCCGACACGATGCGCAACGACTTCGTTCGTGCAGACGTAAAAGACGACGGAGAAAATATTTATCTTACCATTGAAACAAAAGATAACATAACGCCCTATACGGACAACGCCTGGATGCGCATATTCATAGATACTGACACTACCGGATGCTCAGACAACTGGGAAGGCTTTGAATATATAATCAACCGCAGCGGCGCAGATGAAAACACGCTTATGATAGAAAAATCGACAGGCGGCTGGAATTTTGAAAAAACGGGAACAGCGTCATACACCGTGAACGGAAATAAAATGAATGTGATTATTCCGGCAGCGGCTCTCGGTATGACGGACAGTATACATTTCAACTTCAAGCTTTCGGATAATATGCAGGCAGACGGAGATATTCTCGATTTTTATAAATCGGGCGACGCTGCTCCCGGCGGAAGATTTACGTTTGTATATTAAATGGAGGAACTTATGGAACTTAAAGCTCTGCCGTATAACTTTACAATCTGCAAATTAAAATCCGCTGAGCAGATTGATTGCAGCGACGAATTCTGTTTCATCGGGAGAACCGACGAAGAGATTTCGCTCGTCTGCAAAAGTGAAAATGCTCCGGCTGATACTATTGAGCGTGACGACGGATGGAAATGCTTCCGGATTCAGGGAGTGCTTGATTTTTCACTTATCGGGATCCTCTCACGCATCTCATCCGTTCTTGCCGAAAACAAGATAGGAATTTTTGCAGTATCAACATACAATACCGATTACATTCTCGTAAAAGAAGAAAACTTCCGAAAAGCAATCATTTCGCTTGAATCGGAAGGATATATCATAGTTTAAATCAAAGCAACGGTAAATCCCAATTAAAAAAATGATAACCCTCCGAAGCGCTGTGTTTACAACGCATTTTGAAGAAATTCTGCGCATCATCAGAAACACAGGTATTGATGAAAACATCTTCACACATCATTATAATGACGGCAATGCTGAACAGGCTCTTAACAGCGATCTTAAATTTACTCTTAAAATGAATATTCACTCATTACCGTCATACCTGATTCAATCCAACGGTAAAGCGGCTCTGTTTCAGAGCTTTAAATACAATGATTTTAAAACAGCAATACAGCAGATTACAGGCAATCCTTAATACTAATGTCAATATACCTACCTGTGCTATGACACGATTCTTTACAAAATAAAATTTTATGTATACTTAAAAATGAAGATGATACCTTGCAGTGAGTACCGTCCTTGCCGGTCCCGATCTTGAACAAGGTATCATCTTTTTAATTTTTTCAACTTATGGGCCCTGGATATTAAACATCAGGTCATCGCTGTATCTGTAAGTTTCAAGCTGGACTTCCGACCACTTTATAAACACATCATAGAGATAAGCCACTTCATATCGATGTTCAAACACGAATTGAGCCTCATTTTTTTTATCGACCTTTTCAAAGCCATTCGGATCTGAATGATCAGCAAGCACATAGAGATTGAATCTGTTGATATAGGGTTTGAGCACCGGGTTAAAAGTATCATCTAAAATCATCTTTTTTGCTTCGCGCAATCTGTTCAGAATACGAATCCACATTTCCGAAGAAATATGATTAGCGCAAAGATAGTACCGCTTATAGAAATCCGGATAGATATCATTGATAAAAGGCAGGATGAATGTCGCGCTTTCTTCTTCAATTTTAAGGATTGAAATGTTTTCAGCATTCCGACATAAGTCTTCATCATAAACTATATGAAAAAGAATTTCAGATCCATAATACCCGAATCCGCTGTATCTTATGTCAAACACCTGTTTTCTCTGCCATTTGGTAATCTTTACACTTTCTGCGATTCTTTGCGCCGGATTCGGATAAGCATTCATCATCTCCGTAAACCGCATTCTTGTATGAATATCATCTTTTTCAGTCTCAGAGCATCCTGACATCCATCTGCAAGCCTGATCTGCTCCCATTCTATGAAGCTGCTGTGTATGAGGGATCCCATTGACGACAAAGCCTATTCGGTCAGGGTGCTTTTTATACCCCTCAAGCACATAAGTAATCGTGTACTGCATTCCTGCGATCGTATAACACTCATCTTCGCATATAAGTTCTTCATCGCTGCGAAGGTTTTGAGAAAGGCATTCATAAAATTTTTCATTTCTTTCCTCAAATGAGACTTTCGGATCTTTTCTTATTGTCACAACGTATGCTGCACCCTTTTCTGTTTCATCTGAAAAGGAATCGATCCTTCGTACACTCCACAGAGGTTTCATCTCTTTGAGGATTACCTGATGAATTTCCTGCTGACGATTCCGCAATTTGATATACGCATTATCAACCAGATCCATATAGAACGATCGCTTAGTTTCCGCATCATACATCACCAGGTTTTTTTCAGCCGCAATGGCATAGATTTTCGGAAGCACCTGCGCTGCCTTCGCATAGGAAGTCGCTATAAAAATATATTCTTTCTTATCAAATCCCTCAGGCGGGAACTTCACTATCGGATGACATTTACATTTTTTCGTCACAGGATCCGTTAACCATAAAAACGGCGGCGTCATTATCTTTCCACTGTTTTTCTGAATTTGAGCAGATCGCTGCGTTTACCATTCCTAAAGCCGGTGCCGATCCGGCAGCAGCCGGGGAACTATACAAAAATATTTTATACAGCATCGGCACTCATCCTCTCAAAAGTCCATTCAGGTAACCAACCGCAGGAACAAATCGTTCAGTTTATCCCAATCATTATAATCATTTTCAATCTGTTTGAGTTTGCTGACTATCAGCTCATTCATCAGCATTTACCTTCTTTTGCTTAGACGGAACAACATCTTCTGAGGACTTGAAATTATACACAGGCTTCATTATTTCAATGATATCAACAGAATCACGAATAACATCTATGATATCATCCAGAGACTTATAAGCCATGGGAGCCTCGTCAATAGTATTCTCATTTACCGACGTTGTATATATTCCAGACATAGACGCCTTATACGCTTCCAAATCAATAGATTCCTTTGCCTTTGTTCTGGACATAATGCGGCCTGCTCCGTGAGGCGCAGAATAATTCCATTCGGGGTTTCCTCTGCCTACTGCGATAACCGAACCGTCCCTCATGTTTATGGGTATGAGCACCTTTTCACCTTTGTGAGCGGCAATAGCTCCTTTGCGGAGAATCATTTCCTTTGTATCAATATAATTGTGGATGGTATGAAATGACTCAACAGCAGTCATACCGGATCTTTCAAGGATTATTTCCGCCATCTTTTCACGGCTTCTGCGGGCAAACGCCTGACAGATTTCAACGTCGTGAAGATAATCATCAAGAAAAGAGCCGTAAAGCCAGCAGATGTCTTCGGGAACATCCGATACCTTTGCCGAATATTCCTTCTCAAGCGCCTCAAGAGCCGCCTGTATTTCAGTTTGTCTGCCCTCATCCTTGTATGTACGGATGATCTCATCTCGTCTGATTAAGTAGTCTTCCCTTCCGGCATGAAGATCAACGGCAAGATGCTGATAAAAAACTGCAACCTGCCTGCCGAGATTTCGGCTTCCGGAATGAATAATAAGATAGTGCGTACCGTCGGCAGTCTTATCGATTTCGATAAAGTGATTGCCACCGCCAAGAGTTCCGAGTGATCTTTCAAGGCGTCCTGAATCCTTAAGGTAACGGAAGCATCTGAGAGAAGTCAAATCAAACTTCTCAATCGTTTCCTCCCAGACGTTTATACCCGAAGGAATAAAATGACACGCTTCGTCAACCTTTTCAAAATCTATTTGTGTTTGAGCAAGCTTCACGGTATACATA
The DNA here is from genome assembly GCA_902789095.1 of Oscillospiraceae bacterium. GTDB lineage: Bacteria > Bacillota > Clostridia > Oscillospirales > Acutalibacteraceae > CAG-488. Next base: position 14,374 of record CADAMY010000047.1, read on the forward strand.
CCGCAGCCGATATCAACGCCGACCACGTTTGGACACGCCTTATCAACGATTGTCATGGTAGTTCCTATCGTGCAGCCGCTGCCGGCATGAACATCAGGCATGATTCTTACCTTGCTGTTTTCCGTAATCGCATAGCTGCACATTCGGCGAATCTGCTCTATCGCTTCATCTTCTACAACCTTTGCATAGCAAACGGCTGTGTTTAATGTTCCTGTTATTTCAAACATAATTACTTTTTCCTTTCAATCTGAAATCCGAATCATACTTAATGGTCCGTCAGTTATTATGCCGCTATTTTTGAATAGCGCTCGCTCCTTATAATCTCAAGCATAAAGGAATAGGGAGAGAGATTGTTTCCTAAAACCATGGAGAATATTCTGGGAGTAACACCGGAAACGAGTGCGACACCCTGTTCGTTCTTTTTTACAGGCTGCTGTCTGTTTCTGCTTGCAACATTCCAGAAAATGATTCCGGGAAGCCTGTAACCGTAATATGCATACTTTTGTTTGGCATTCTTAAAATTAGTAAGTGAAGAATTCTCTACACAGCGGTCAAATTCCATATCTGAAATAATTATCAGTTTGGATGGGAGCTCGCTCTGCGGAACATGATTATTTACCGCCGCTCTCAGAATAAGGTCAAAAACCGCTTCAAGATTTGTGTTGGCGACTTTATTGAATGTGCAGGCATAACGAAGTTTATCCGCAAAAGTATCTCCTTTCAGCTCTATAAGCTGCGGTTGTTCGGAGAATTCTATAAAAGTGTTTTTAAAACGGCCCTTATTGTGCTCCGCAAAGTAAATGCCGAGTGAAAGCGCAACCGAAGCAGGCTTTGGTTTTATGTTCCAGTACATTGAGGCTGATGTGTCGATAACCGCAAGCGCATCTTCGTCGCTGCCAAAGTCCGTAAGTGACTCCCACGTTGCATTAAGCGAAAGCTTTTCTTCCTCAGAAATAGGTCTCATATTGCAGTGATCCTTGTACCATTCTCCGTTAATATATGGATCTACCAATTCGTAAGGAGAAACATTGGCGGCATTAAGTACAGCTTTACCGCTATTTACGGCTTTAAGAAATTCTTGGTAACGCTTTTTATCATTGCGGCTGAACGCCTTGCGATACTTGTACAGCGCACGGGAACACTGCTTTTCATAATCGAAGGAATAGTCCTTTTCTCTGAGATTATTCTCAATGATCTTTATATTTCTGCGAAGCGGAACCAGCGTTTTTCTGTATTCGGCGTCATTCATTCCCAAATACCTTGCAATTCTCTTGGCCTGTTTTACCGTTTCAGCATTAGAAGCGTTAACGGAAGGCAGCCACTTTGCCAGCAAAGAAACTTCGCCGCCGTTTTCAAGAGCTGCAGCGTCCTGTTGTAGCTGCGTTTCAATTAATTTAAGCATAGCGTTCTCGCACTTCGTATCGAAAAGGCAGAGCAGATCATCATAACGGCCGAATTCGGAGATATATTCAAGATTTTTCAATACGCTTTCCGGTTCGTGATCCGCAAGCCAATGAAGAATAACTCTGAAAACACGTCTTTCGCCCAAACCGCCCCTGACGTCACGGGCATAAAACAGGATCTTCATAGCTATGTCGGCATTTTCAGTATAAGCTCTGACAAAAATCCGAACGATTTCTTCTTCGCTTTCCCAGCGTATTGCGCCTATTGACGCAAAAAGGTCAAGGCATTCAAAACCCGTACTTTTCAATGTGACGGCTCCGTTTTCCGTTAATGTTTTATTTGATTCTTTTCTGATAAAACGCAGCATTGTATTCAACCCCTCTTTAACTTAATATTAATAATCACAAAGCACGATTCTTTTCAGCTGCAATGCAGCCATCTTTAAGGAGCGATGAGAAAAAAATTGCTGTTCGTGCTTTTTTCAAAAAGATTTCGGGACTGTGTATTACCACACGTCTCCAAAAGAAGTCAACACTCTGATTTTACAAGCCGGAATGATTCGGCGTATAATGTCAATCCGGATAACAATATAAATTCTGTTTATCCTAAGTGTGATTTTTCAAAAAAACAAGGCACCTTTTGAAGCGCGATGCTGCCCGCGATGAGTATTTTCAGTACTCTGCTGTGTCATACAGCTATTCATTTCTTACTGTTGGTGCCTTTATGGCTGAACTAAAATAAAATACGGTTTCCGTCGCTCTGCCATATTTTTTCAAGAGACTTTCGCCTCATTTATCCGTACAAGGCGCAATTGATTTTGATAAGATTCGGCAAAACCCTTGTCTATTCAGTAACAGGAAATTGCTGTTTACGCCTTTTCGGATAAGATGCCGTGCAGGAGTCGAACCTGCCTCACGGGGATTTTGAGACCCCACTCAGCCGCTGAGCTACCGGCATTCAAAGCAAGGCACTACTCCCGGGTTATGAGCCCGGTGCAAATCAATTCTGATTGCTATAACCATTGAACTGCTGTTTGTGCCTTTTCTTTATGCAAGGTAATCGCTCGGCTCACCTTGTATCCAAATTATAACTGCTCAAACTCCATTTATCACGGAAAAAAAGTTGCGAACATTACCGCTCGCATCTTTTTTGATTAATAAGTCTTTCTTTTATCAGATTTACGAAGCTTTGCGGCGATACTACTTTTATCATGGGTCCGAACGACAAAATGCGGATAACAAGTTCCGTTTCATCGTCTTTATTATAGGTTATTTTCACAAGGAACCTTTCACCGTCAATTTTTTCCGCTTCCTTTTCAAAATGCGCAAAATGAAGCAGGACTCTTTCCAGAGCGTTTCTTTTATTGATCAGTTCAAATTCAACTGTTGCCGTTCTTTCGCCTCGTAGTTGAAAAGTGCTGACATTGAACGGCTTATCATAAGGCTTGCAGGAAACAATTCTTCCGAGATTAATCGTTTCGCCGTAGCTGCAGCCCGAACTAATGAGTCTGAATTTATCGTCTTTCTCCGAATACTCCAAGTATCTCGGCATGAGCGCTAAATGAGAAATGCTTCCTTTGCGGTTTATCATATTCACCATCAGGGGATATTTGTTTCTGACGGCGTCCAGTATAAGCCTGAAATTCTTAATATAATTTTCGTCTTCATACGGGTCACCGTCCGCATAGTTGTCAAAAACGCAGTAATCGTCTTTTGTAAAGAGCGGTTCCACATCAGAAAAATCAGGTAAATTATCTGAAAACAATCTGATCCTCGGGTCAAGCGAAATCGCTTTCAGCCACCGTTTCTGAAGTGTTGTCAACGGCATTGACGGAGGATTTTTCAGCGGAGTGGTTCCGTCTTTAAGGATAAGCTGCCATCGCTCTTCCTCAATTGCAGGAGCTATGTTGAGTATGCTCTCTGCGAAAGCTTCTTCGCTGATGATACGATTTATTTCGTTTTTCTGAAGAGGATGGTCAACAGCGGATTTCAGAATCTTTGCAACCGTATTATAATATGTACCGTATAATTCACTGAAGATCATTCGCTTTCACCGTCCTCGATTTCGTAGAGATTATACATATCCTCTATATCGCTTCTGAACCGTTCTTCAAGCACTTTATTTGAAAAGCTGAACGAGATGATACGGCAAATAAATGTTCTCATCCACGGAACAATTTCGCCGGAATCAAAGATGTCCGCTGAAAATCTGCTTGTATTATCATCAATCGCTTCAACAGTACCGCATCGTTTTTCACGCTCAAGTCTTCTGTGAATATGCTTTTCATCGTTGTCATATCTTACCGTAAATTCAACGTGCTCAAGCTGCTGAGAGAATATGCTTTGTGTGCTTACGCCCCACATATGCGGCTGCATATCGTCAAGAGCCGCTCTCAATTCGTCAAAGCGTTCACATACGCCGTTTGATTTAACAGATAAGATATTGTCTGTGCGGAACGAAGTTATTCTTTTAAATCGCGGCGTATATGCCATAAGATACTGCCTACCGCCCTGTGTGCTTAGCATTATCCGCAGCGGGACCAGATTGATTTCATATGCGCTGTCTTTTTGCCGGCTTATCGTTTCAATTGTGATCATCCGTTTTTTCCGCATTGCGTCAAAAAGCTGACAAACGATCTCGCTGTCCATTGCGTTTGTAATATAATGATGCTTAAAAGCAAAATTATTATTGCTGCTTATTTTATCAAGAAGATACGAGCCTATAACTCCGCACGGCGATACCTCTGAAAAGAAATCAAGTATATCCGCATCAAAAACTTCCGTTTCAGCCGCACGGCGATACGCAACTTTTTTGCCGTTTTTTTCTGTAACAACAAGTCCCTCCGCGGCATATTCTTTCAGCTTTTTTCTTACGGTAGATTCATCAAACATTTTCGGCTCGTCAAATCTGCAATGATAACTGTCGATCCGGTCGGTTATTTCACTCAATGTAAACGAATATTCCGGCGAAGACAGGATATCAAAAAGGATAAAATGCAGAGTGATATCTCCATCGGTAAAGCTTTTTGCTTTCCATGCTTTATATAAAGGATTATGGCGGGAATCACGGCTGTCTATTGAAATAAAGACATTCTTGCCGTCCGGAGTCTGACGGAATCTCATATAATCTCCGAGCCAGCTTTCCATACGTCGACGCTCGTCATCGTAAGAGCGGGCGCTTTTCTTTGTGAATTCGTCACGGCTCTTAAAACCGTAAACATAAAACTCACGCATATAGTCCCGAATTTTATTAAAATTTTTGACCAGCTCACTGTATGCCATTTTCTCCGCCTCCCCGAATCTCTGATTATCCATGATTTAACTAAACACTTTTATATCTCAGCCGAAATCTGAATCAGTTCACCCGACCCCTATGAGCTGAACCCCATCCGGCTTATCAAAATGATTTTCTGCTTCATGTTTCTGATTTTATTATATACGCTATATTCTATATGTCAATTATTATTTATAAAAAAAGCACAGTAAAGCACTGAATATAGGACTCTAGTTAAAGCTTGTGTATTGCAATTGCAATACAACTGATTTTATAAATAAATACCTGACAGCAATAAAACTGTCAGGACAGACTGTTGATAAAGTTGCAAGAACATTTGCAGAATAAAAAGAATTTATATACTAAAAACCTCCGAAGATATGTGTTTTACAGTTTCTCGAAGGTTTATTATTACATCAGGGTCAATATAGCTGCCAGGAACGGATTTTAAGAAAAACATCCTTAAACCAGCCGATCATGCGCTGAAAGATACTGCCGTCAACAACAACCTTGGCTACGATACGCAGTGTTCGTTCAGTTGTTCCTTTGAGCGGCGCGGAGGACGACGTATAATAATCAACGATGCCGCAAAGTATCACTTCCACACCTTTGCCGCATTGCAGCACAATGTCATCCTCCCCGATCTCATCGGGTAAAGCATAGCCGTCTGCCGCAGAAAAATAATATGTAATGTAATACGTTCTGCCGGCAGTCATTTCTTCGTGTTCCGAAAAGCTTGCGGCGTTTTCAATGTCTACCGGATATTCTTTGTGTTTCCATTGCTTAAACCGTACCTGATCAGACAGAATTTCAATCAGTTGTTCATAATCAGCTCTTGTGCATCCTGCGACGTCGCTGTGAAGTCTGAGAACGATCGCATCAGTTTTGCTGCTTTTTGCAGATGTCAGCAACGTGCCTGGTATAAAGATGCAGCAGGTAAGCAACATACATAAAAGTTTTTTCATAAATATCCTCTATTCTTCATTGTATATTTTATGAGAACGGCTATTGTTATTTGATCCTTACAAAAGAAAACAGTCTGAAAAAAAGCAAAAGTAAGATCACAAGAATTAATTTTTCAATCCTGCTAATATATCCCTTATCGTAAAACATTATGTCCCATTTTTATACATCATTTTTCAAATGCAGCAATTAACGCTTTCATTTTATCAATATAACGTTTACTTGTCAATGAAATAATTATTTGTTTTATAAGGTATTCAAATATTGCTTAATATAAAAAAGCATTCTGCAAAGAAAAAACCTCCGAAGCGCTGTGTTACAGTGCCCCGGAGGTTATCATTATACTATTTATATTGCATACTCAACTTCGATCGCTTTTTCAATGCACTTTCTGGCGCAGGCGCCGCACTGAAAACATTTTGACTGGTCGATTTCAAACGGGCTGTTCATCTCGCCGAAAGGCGCTTTTGCAGGGCATTGATGCATGCAAGAAGCGCAGCCGATACACTTTTGCTTATTGATATAAACTTTTGAAATTTTTCTGAAATTTTCGGGAGCGCTTATTGCGCTGTTCGGGCAAACGTCAATGCACTGGCCGCACTCCATGCAATGATGCTCTCTGATATAGTATTTTGAAGCGTTTTCGTCAGATGCTTTTACAGAACGGAAAAGGCAGAACAAAGCGCACGCTCCGCAGCCGACACATTTTTCACTGTCTATCACAAATGCCATTTCTTACCCTCCCGACGCCGGAGACAAGAGCCATATTTCGTCTCCGTCAGTTAATTTTTTATGCCGCTTTTTGCAAAGCTCGCCGTTGATAAAAACGGTTGCATCTTTAAAATCAATGCTTGATCTGTTTTCTGTTAGAACGTTAAGCTTTGTGAATAAATCCGTAAGCTTTTCTGCGCTTAGCTGAGTCTGAGAAATATGAGTATCCATTCGGTAAACACCGAAAAGTCTGACATTTACATCTGCCATAATCATATCCCCGCCTTTCCGTTTTTATCAAAAGCTTTGCTGACGGTTTCATCATAGAAAGATTTATCTATTTTCATTCCGAGCGAACGGAGTCTTCTGTATTTCGGCACTCCGTTTTTCCATCCTCTTGCTCGGTAATAAACTTTTTTCATCGTTTCAAGAGGCACCTTCGTTTTGGGATTATCGGGATTCTGCGGTTCTTCAGTAAGTATTTTCGGCAGTTTGTCCGCCCCTGCTTTCTGACCGAGAATTATATTTGCAAATCGCTCGGCGTTAAATCCGTAATCGCCCCACGTGAGCAGTTTTGCAAGCGTTGCCTTTATGCCGGTAGCGTATTTCACGGCATAAGCGTGAGGCACGAGCGGAATATTTATCGCAGGCGCTTTTGTGAATCTGTTAAGAAGATTTACAACAGGTCCTACGTAAGGAAACGCAGAGAGGATAACTCTTGTAAGAATCAGATTCGGCTTTGCAATAAGGAATCCGGGCAGAACGGCATAGCTTGTAAAAAGACAGCATCCGCACGCTGAAATAGCCTCCATAAGATTCTGAAACATTATTGCAAGCGCCGCTTTGCCGTGCGGTGTTAATGAATCTACCTCCAGTCCCAGACCTTCAACAACGACGAGATATCCTGCATTCAGGTGACATCCGCCCCTGTTTGAAGTTGCGTATCCAAGCCCCTGACCGACTGCGTGACGAGGCTCGTATGCGGCAAGCTCCATGCCTTTTGCGTTTATCGCATATTCCTCGCCGCCGAATTTCTTTGCCATACGCTTCGTGCCGTCAGCGATATAATCCCCCTCGCCGCGGCGGTAAGCAATATCCTCAAACATTGCGGAGATATTGTCCGTTTCGCCGAATCGCAGACCGAAATCATGAACGCCTTTTTCGGCAAGCTCCATTGCAAAAGCGATGGAGCCTGCAGCGGAAATAGAATCCATACCAAGCTCGTCAAGCTCGTAATTCCATTTAAGTATCTTTTCAATATCGTCGTTGAGAATATTCGGGCCGAGCAGTCGAGCGTTTCAAGCTCCGGACCTTTCACGATCTTACCGTCGACATTGACCCTTCTTGCACAGCGGATAACACAGCCTGTGCAGGCTCCGTTTGAAACAAGATGATTCTCTGCAAGAACTTCGCCCGATACCTTTTCAAAGCCGTCAAATCTGCCGGCGGAAAAGTTTTTGGTAGCAAGTATGGAATGAGCCTGCATCGGAGCTATCAGTCCCGCCGTTCCGAGTTTCGGGAGCTGTCTGCCCGTCAGCGGATGCTTCTGCAGAACTTCAGTCCATTTGCGGTTGAGAGTTTTAAGCTTTTCCGGTTTTGTTTTTTCAGGAATTTTCGTGCCGAAAGCGGTAACGGCTTTCAGCTTTTTATCGCCGAAAACAGCGCCTACTCCTCCCCTGCCTGCCGTGCGCTCATTGCTGAATACACAGGCATAAAGAACTTTATTTTCACCGGCAGGGCCGATTACAAGCCTGCCTTTGTAATGTATAAGTTTTTCCTGAGTTTCGCCCGTCGTAAGTCCCCAAAGCTCTTCTGCATTCTGGAACTCAACGTCATGCTCGGTGATATGTACCGTTACAGGTTTTTCCGATCTGCCGGTAAAGATAACTGCGTCAAAACCGGCACGTTTGAGCATAAAGCCGAAATCGCCGCCGCAGTTTGACGACGTTACGATTTCAGTAAGCGGAGAAACGGTAGAAATATTGAATCTTGCCGTATTCGGGCATCCGCATCCCGTAAGAGGTCCCGTTGTCACAACTATCCAGTTATCTTCATCAAAAGCTTTCATGCCCGGCTTTATATGGTTGAGCAGTATATCCGCCGCCATGATTTTACCGCCGAGAGTACGCTTTCTGTCTTCATCTGTCCATGGAAAATCGCTGAAAGTCTGATTAGTAAGATCCACCATAAGCACTCTGCCCATGTATCCTTTTAATTCAGTCATAGCCCTCACCTCTTATTTTTAACGAACTAATTTCATTATCATCATAACATAACAAAACGCCGTACGACTCGCTGTTTCCTCTGAAATAATCAACGGCAAGTTTTGCCTCAAGCGCACCTATTATACCCGCAGTTGATGATACCGAACGAGGATTTTCTTTAACGGGTTCAAGCGCACCCGCAGCTTCAAGATCAGGAGTTTCATACGGTACATAAAGATACGCTGTGCCGAAAAATCCGTCTATACTGCCGTTCACACAAGGAACGCCGCTTTTACTGCAGAAATCGTTTATTATCTTTCTGGTCTTAATATTGTCTGCGGCGATAATAATTATATCGGTTTTTTCAAGCTGAGCCAAATCTTCTGTTGACTCAATTTTTCGGCAGACAGACGAAAAATTGCATTCGGGAGCGTACTGCGAGATTCTGTGAGCGAGAAGATCGCATTTATATTCACCGATATTCTGAGACGTATAAAAGAACTGACGGTTAAGATTTCTCAGCTCGACTTTATCAAAATCACAAAGAATAAGTCTGCCTATTCCTGCGCCTGCCAGGTGAACGGCGGCATTTGTGCCGAGTCCGCCGCAGCCGATTACAGCGGCGCTGAAACGGGATATATCAAATCCCTGCACCTGCTCTTTAATATTCATTTTGTCACGTTTCCTCCGCAGGACTGTGTATTTCCGCTCATCGTTTCAACCGCATGATCAAAAACGGGCATTACGACTTCCAGCGATTCTCTGACAGCCTTTACACTTCCCGGAAGATTTATGATCAGAGTTCTGCCCCTGATTCCGCTCACAGCTCTTGAAAGCATAGCCCTCGGAGTAATCTCAAGGCTTTTTGCCCGTATGGCTTCGCTGATGCCGGAAGTGCGCCGCTCTATAACGGATTCGGTAGCTTCGGGCGTAACATCGCGCGGAGCAAAGCCCGTTCCGCCCGTTGTAAGTACAATGTCAGCCTGATGATTGTCTGCTAAATCCGTAAGGACTGCGGCGATCTGCTCTTTATCATCAGGAACGATGCGGTATATTATTTCATCAGCCGATGGTCTGATCATTTCCTTAACAGCGGCTCCGCTTTTATCCTCGTATACTCCTGCCGAGCATCTGTCGCTGATACATACTACGCCGAATTTCACACAATCACTCCAAAAGTTCTGTTTTAGTAATTATACCATATATTATTTGACAAATTCAATATACTTTTATTATTTATAACTATTATTTCAGAAAAAACTCTTTTATTTATATTAAAGATATGATATTATATTTATGTTGCTGAAATGCAATAATGATCTTTCCGATCCCGATAAGGCTAAATGCTTTGCACACGCCTGTCAGGACGAAGCCGAAATTCACAGATCGACGATCTACGGCTTAAGGGTATTTGCGGGAAACCGAAATGCCTTCCGTGTTTGAAAAGGAGTTATGATCATGAAAAAATTACTCGCTTTACTGCTCTGCGCCGTTATGATTCTTTCATTTGCGGCTTGCTCAGGCTCAAAAGCTCCTGACGCAGACCAAACCCCCGAAACCACTTCCGGCACACAGGCAGCGCCCGAAAACGTAATCATCAGACTTTCAACAACCACGTCGGTAAACGATTCCGGTCTTCTGCCGTATCTTCTTCCCGTATTTGAAAAAGAGACAGGCTACAAGGTTGAGGTTCAGTCGGCAGGTACCGGCGCGGCTATCAAAAAAGCTGAAGACGGAAACGCAGACCTTATCCTCGTTCACGCCAAAGCTTCTGAGGAAGAATTCATCGCAAAAGGCTACGGCACAGAAAGACTTCCGTTTATGTATAACTACTTTGTAATCGTAGGCCCCGCAAACGATCCGGCAGGAATCAAAAACTGCGAAACAGCGGCGGACGCATTTGCAAAGATCCGTGAATCAGGCAGCAAATTCATTTCCCGCGGCGACGAGAGCGGCACTCACAAGGCTGAGCTCAAAATCTGGGGAGAAAATGCTCCCGACGCTCAGAAAGATAAATGGTATATCAGCGCAGGTCAGGGCATGGGCGCCTGCCTTACAATGGCAAACGAGCAGCAGGCTTATGTGCTTACGGACAAAGCTACTTACCTTTCAATGAAGAGCGACCTCAAGCTCGACATACTGCTTGAAAAAGGCGAGGATATGAAAAACACTTATTCTCTCATAGCCGTAAATCCCGAAAAAATCGACGGTCTCAACACCGAAGGCGCAAAGAGCTTCATTGACTGGATGCTCGGTGAAGAAGCAAGCAAGCTCATAGCTGATTACGGCAAAGCGGAATACGGCACGGCTTTGTTTTATCTGCTTGAAAAATAATCTGTAATGGATAGTTTCAGGCAAGCGTTTGAACTGCTC